>CAMDHS010000111.1 GCA_945898115.1 Comamonas sp. lk | reverse complement strand
CACCTTGGCGTCGGGGCGCAGGTGCCTGAGGAAGTCGGCGCCAATTTTCAGGCCCCCGGTGCCGCCAATGGCTTGCACCGTGGCCACGCGGCCCGAGGCCACAGGCTCGGAATCTATGCCAAAAACCAGGCCTGTGACGGATGCGTCGTAGGCGGCAATGCCGTCGATGGGCAAATAGCCGCGGGCGGTGGGGGTGGACATCATGGTCTTTTCAGCCGCTTGCACGCATTGCAAAAGGGGCAGCTTGCCCTTGTCGTCGAAATACACGCCCACGCCGAGGTTGACCTTGTTGGGGTTGGTGTCGGCGTTGAATTGTTCGTTCAAACCCAAAATCGGGTCGCGGGGTGCCATTTCGACGGCGGAAAAGAGAGACATGAAGAAGTCCTGAAGAGGGGCCAAGGAAAACGCGGTGAAAAAGTCAGCCGCAACAAGCCTTTAATTTTACCGCCCCGCCCACAGCTAGATTGCCTGGCCTTGGCTGGCGCAGCCAAACGGCCCGCGCGGCGGGCGTGCACCTCGGCTAAGCTAGCCGCCCCACCATTTGCCGCTTTCTATGTCCGAACTTGTTGAAGTCACCGCCCCGGCCCTGCCGGGCACCTTCGTCTCTTTCCCCGACTCGCCTTTTGAGCTCTACCAGCCTTACCCTCCGGCGGGCGACCAACCCGAGGCGATCGACAAGCTGGTCGAAGGCGTGAACGACGGCGAGGTGTTTCAAACCCTGCTGGGCGTCACCGGCTCGGGCAAGACCTTCACCATGGCCAATGTGATTGCGCGTCTGGGGCGCCCGGCCATTGTGTTTGCGCCCAACAAGACGCTGGCCGCCCAGCTGTACAGCGAATTCCGCGAGTTTTTTCCCAAAAATGCGGTGGAGTACTTCGTCAGTTACTACGACTACTACCAGCCCGAGGCCTATGTGCCGCAGCGCGACCTGTTTATTGAAAAAGATTCGGCGATTAACGAGCACATCGAGCAAATGCGCCTGTCGTGTACCAAAAGCGTGCTGGAGCGACGCGATGTGGTGATCGTGGCCACGGTGTCCGCTATCTACGGTATCGGCCAGCCCGAGGCGTACCACAAGATGGTGATGACGCTGCGCACGGGCGACAAACTCGGCCAGCGCGACATGATCATCCAGCTCGTACGCATGCAGTACCAGCGCAACGACATTGATTTTTCGCGCGGCGCCTTTCGGGTGCGCGGCGACACGATTGACATCTTTCCGGCCGAGCACTCAGAGATGGCGATCCGGGTGGAGCTGTTTGACGACGAGATCGAGTCCTTGCAGCTGTTTGATCCGCTCACCGGGCGCATTCGGCAAAAAATTCCACGCTTTACCGTGTACCCGAGCAGCCACTATGTGACGCCGCGCGAGCAAGTGCTGATGGCGGTGGAAACCATCAAGATCGAGCTGGCCGACCGGCTGAAAGAATTTGTGGGCCAAGGCAAGCTGGTCGAAGCCCAGCGCCTGGAGCAGCGCACCCGCTTTGACCTGGAAATGCTCTCGGAAGTGGGCCACTGCAAGGGCATTGAGAACTACTCGCGCCATTTGGCGGGCAGCGCCCCGGGCGCCCCCCCGGCCACGCTCACCGACTACCTGCCCAAAGACTCGGTGATGTTTCTCGATGAGAGCCATGTGCTGATCGGCCAGTTTGGCGGCATGTACAACGGCGACCGCTCGCGCAAGACCACGCTGGTGGAATACGGCTTTCGCCTGCCCAGCGCGCTGGACAACCGCCCGCTCAAGTTCGAAGAATTTGAGACCAAGATGCGCCAGGCTATTTTTGTTTCTGCCACGCCTGCCCAATGGGAAAAAGACCATACCGGCCAGGTGGTGGAGCAACTGGTGCGCCCCACCGGCCTGGTGGACCCAGAAGTGGAAGTGCGCCCCGCCACCACGCAGGTGGACGACGTGCTGCAGGAAATCCGCATCCGCGTCGAAAAGAACGAGCGCGTGCTGATCACCACCCTGACCAAGCGCATGGCCGAGCAGCTGACCGACTACCTGGGCGACAACGGCGTCAAAGTGCGCTACCTGCACAGCGACGTGGACACGGTCGAGCGAGTAGAAATTTTGCGCGACCTGCGCCTGGGCGCTTTTGATGTGCTGGTGGGTATCAACTTGCTGCGTGAGGGCCTGGACATTCCAGAAGTGTCGCTTGTGGCGATTTTGGATGCGGACAAAGAAGGCTTTTTGCGTTCTGAGCGCTCGCTCATCCAAACCATAGGCCGCGCGGCGCGCAATTTGGAGGGCAGGGCGATCCTATACGCCGACAAAGTTACCGACTCTATGGCGCGTGCCATCGGCGAGACCGAGCGACGGCGCAAAAAGCAAGTGGCCCACAACCTGGAGCGCGGCATTACCCCGCGCGCCATCGTGAAAAAAGTGCGGGACCTGATTGACGGCGTCTACAGCGAAAAAGCCGGTAAAGAAGCCGAACGCCTAGAGCGCGACGCCATGGCCCGCGCGCAGGTAGAGGACATGAGCGAGAAAGACGTGTCCCGCGAAATCAAGCGCCTGGAAAAGCTCATGATGGAACATGCCCGCAACTTGGAGTTCGAAAAAGCCGCCCGGGTGCGCGACCAGTTAGGAATTCTCAAGGCGCAGGCCTTTGGCGCGCCGGGCTTGGACAATATCGTGGTCTTGCCCCTGAAAGCGGGTTGAGACTGGGCGTGAAATTATTTTGTGACCGTGCAGTCTATTTATCCGAGTAAAACAGTAGGACGTTGGGTATACTGGACTTTATCAGTCAACTAAACCCGTCTCCAGGAGTTTGCGATGCGTCTCACCACCAAAGGCCGTTTTGCCGTTACCGCCATGATCGACCTGGGCCTGCGCCAAAGCGGCGGCCCGGTCACGCTGGCGGCCATTAGCCAGCGACAGCAAATTTCGCTGTCCTATCTGGAGCAGCTGTTTGGCAAGCTGCGCCGCAACGAGCTGGTTGAATCCACCCGTGGCCCCGGCGGCGGCTACACCTTGGCGCGCAAGGCGTCCGAGATCACGGTGGCGGAAATCATTGTGTCGGTGGACGAACCCATCGACGCCACCCAGTGCGGCGGCAAGGAAAACTGCTTGGGCGAGGGCAGTCGCTGCATGACGCATGACCTGTGGGCCACGCTCAACCAGCGCATGGTGGACTTTTTGACTTCGGTTACCTTGCAAAAGCTGGTGGACGACCAGTTGGCCAAGGGCTTGCAGGTCGAAGAAAAACCCAGCATCAAGCGGGCCATTTCTGCCATGCCGGTGTCGCAGCCCATCCGCATCAATGCGCCCAACTCGGTGTTTGCCCTGGGCAACGCGTTCTTCAAGGCCTGAGCGAAGCCTTTCAATTCAACGTTTTTAGCAGACTGTTTATGGAATCCACCCCCCACTTTCCGATTTATATGGACTACAGCGCCACCAACCCCTGCGACGAGCGGGTGGTCGACGCTATGGTGCCCTGGTTGCGCACCCACTTTGGCAACCCCGCCTCACGCAGCCACGCCTGGGGCTGGGAGGCTGAAGAGGCGGTAGAAAATGCGCGCGAACAAGTGGCCGCCCTGATTGGTGCCGACCCGCGCGAAATCGTTTGGACCTCGGGTGCCACCGAGTCCAATAACCTGGCGCTTAAGGGCGCGGCGAATTTCTATAAAGGCAAGGGCAAGCACCTGATCACGGTCAAGACCGAACACAAGGCGGTGCTCGACACCTGCCGCGAGCTCGAGCGCCAGGGCTTTGAGGTGACTTACCTTGACGTGCAGGAAGACGGTTTGCTGGATCTAGAGGTCTTTAAGGCCGCCATCCGCCCGGACACGATTGTGGCTAGCGTCATGTTTGTCAACAACGAGATCGGCGTGATCCAGGACATCGAAGCCATTGGCAACGTGTGCCGCGAAAAAGGCGTGATTCTCCATGTGGACGCTGCGCAAGCCACCGGGCGCGTGGACTTCGATTTGTCGCAGATGCCGGTCGATTTGATGAGCCTGACCTCGCACAAAACTTATGGCCCCAAGGGCATAGGCGCCCTGTTTGTACGCCGCAAGCCGCGCATCCGCTTAGAGGCACAAATGCACGGTGGCGGCCACGAACGCGGCATGCGCAGCGGCACTTTGCCCACGCACCAGATCGTGGGTATGGGCGAGGCCTACCGCATTGCTAAAGAAGAGATGGCCAGCGAAAACCTACGCATTCGGGCGCTGCACGAGCGCATGCTGGCCGGTTTGGCTGGCGTGGAACAGGTCTTTATCAACGGCCACATCGAAAAACGCGTGCCGCACAACCTGAACATGAGCTTTAACTACGTCGAAGGCGAGTCGTTGATCATGGGCATCAAGGGCTTGGCGGTGTCATCCGGCTCCGCCTGCACCTCGGCCAGCCTGGAGCCCAGCTACGTGCTGCGCGCCCTGGGCCGCAGCGACGAGTTGGCGCACAGCAGCCTGCGCATGACGATTGGCCGCTGGACCACCGAGGCCGAAATTGACTACGCGGTGGAGACCATCAAGCTCAATGTTGCCAAGCTGCGTGACCTGAGCCCGCTGTGGGACATGTACAAAGAAGGCATCGACATCTCCACCATCCAGTGGGCGGCGCACTGAGCGCCCACCGCCTGTAATCACCCCATTTATCCGTATTGAAGAGGAACTAGCGCCATGGCTTATTCAGAAAAAGTGATCGACCACTACGAAAACCCCCGCAACGTCGGCAGCTTTGAAAAAGGCGACGACTCTGTGGGCACCGGCATGGTGGGCGCGCCCGCATGCGGCGACGTGATGAAACTACAGATCAAGGTCAACCCCTTGACCGGCGTGATTGAAGACGCGCGCTTCAAGACCTACGGCTGCGGCTCGGCGATTGCGTCGAGCTCGCTCGTCACCGAATGGGTCAAGGGCAAAACCCTGGACGAGGCAGCGGCTTTGAAAAACAGCCAGATCGCCGAAGAGCTGGCCTTGCCGCCGGTCAAAATCCACTGCTCCATCCTGGCCGAAGACGCCATCAAGGCAGCGGTGGACGATTACAAGAAAAAACACCTGAACTGATATGACCGTTTCACTGACCGAAGCCGCAGCGCGGCACGTCACCCGTTACATGAGCAAGCGTGGCAAGGGTGTGGGTGTGCGCTTGGGCGTCAGAACCACGGGTTGTTCGGGCCTGGCCTACCAGCTTGAATACGTGGACGAACTCACCCCCGAAGACGTGGTGTTTGAAGGCCACGGCGTCAAAGTGCTGGTAGATCCGAAAAGCCTGGCCTACATCGACGGCACCGAGCTTGATTTTGTGCGCGAAGGCCTGAACGAAGGCTTTCGCTTCAACAACCCCAACGAGCGCGATAAGTGCGGCTGCGGCGAATCTTTCCGGGTGTGACCGTTTTCTTGTGAACCTGCAAACTGACGACTTTGCGCTGTTTGGCCTGACGCCGCAGTTTGCCCAAGACAACGCCGCGCTTGATGCGCATTGGAAGCGCCTGCAAGCCCAGGCCCATCCCGACAAGTTTGCTGCCCAAGGTGCTGCCGCCCAGCGCGTGGCCATGCAGTGGTCGGTGCGCATTAACGAGGCCTACCGCCGCCTGAAAGACCCGCTCTCGCGCGCCGCCTACCTGTGCGAACTGCACGGCCAGCCCATCAACGCGCACAGCAACACCGCCATGCCCGGCAGCTTCTTGGTGCAGCAAATCGAGTGGCGCGAAGCCCTGGACGAGGCCCACACCCTGCCTGCGCTGGATGCACTGATGGCGTCCGTGCAGGCCACAAAAACTGCCTTGCTGCACGAATGCGCGCAGGCGCTGGACGTGCAGCACGACTTTGCCGCTGCGGTGTTGCCGGTGCGCTGCCTGATGTTTATTGACAAATTTGCCCACGACCTGAACCAGCGCCAAGACGCGCTTGAATAAACTGCACCATGGCGCTTTTACAAATTTCCGAGCCGGGCCAGTCGCCCAACCCCCACGCGCGGCGTCTGGCCGTTGGCATTGACTTGGGCACCACGCATTCGCTGGTGGCCGCGGTGCGCAATGGCGTGGCCGAATGCCTGCCCGACGCCCAGGGTCGGGTGATATTGCCCAGCGTGGTGCGCTACCTGGACGCCCAGCGCCGCCAAATAGGCTATGACGCGCTGGAGCAGCAAACCAGCGACCCCGGCAACACCATCGCCTCGGTCAAGCGCCTGATGGGGCGCGGTTTGGCCGACATTGCGCATGCCGAGCGCCTGCCCTATAGCCTGGTGGCGACACCCGGCATGGTCAAGGTGCGCACCATTGCCGGCGAAAAAAGCCCGGTGGAAGTAAGTGCCGAGATTCTGGCCACGCTGCGCTTTCGTGCCGAAGACAGCTTTAACGACGACGTGTATGGCGCAGTCATTACCGTGCCGGCTTATTTTGACGACGCGCAGCGCCAGGCCACCAAAGACGCGGCGCAACTGGCCGGCCTGAATGTTTTGCGCCTGATCAACGAGCCCACAGCCGCTGCCATTGCCTACGGCCTGGACAACGCGTCTGAGGGGGTTTATGCCGTCTACGACTTGGGCGGCGGCACCTTTGATATTTCCATCCTGCGCTTGAGTGTGGGCGTGTTTGAGGTGCTGGCCACCGGTGGTGATTCCGCCCTGGGCGGCGACGACTACGACCGGGCACTGGCAGATTGGATCTTGGCGCAAACCACGCTGCAGTTGGACAGCCAGGAAGACGAGGCCTTACTGCTCGCTGCTGCCCGCGCCTGCAAAGAAGCGCTGTCCGAGCATGAAATCGCGCCAGTGGAAATCGACCTGTCGGTCGGAGGTATCGATATCTCCGTGAACCGCGCCGAGTTTGAAGCCGCCACCGCCGCCCTGAGCGCACGCACCCTGCAGGCCATGCGCAAAGTGCTGCGTGACAGCAAGATGGACAAGTCCGACATTCAGGGCGTGGTGATGGTGGGCGGCTCCACCCGCATGCCGCACATTCGCACCGTGGTGGGCGAGTTTTTTGGCCAGACGCCGCTGACCAACCTCAACCCGGACGAGGTGGTGGCCCTGGGCGCGGCGATTCAGGCCAACCAGTTGGCGGGCAACGCCACTGCCAACGATTTGTTGTTGCTTGACGTGATTCCTTTGTCCTTGGGAATTGAAACCATGGGCGGTCTGGTGGAGCGCATCGTGCCGCGCAACCAGACCATTCCCACCGCCATGGCGCAAGACTTTACTACCTACCAAGACGGCCAGACGGCGCTGGCGCTGCATGTGGTGCAAGGCGAGCGTGATCTGGTGGCCGACTGCCGCAGCCTGGCGCGCTTTGAGCTGCGCGGCATTCCGCCCATGGTGGCGGGTGCGGCGCGCATCCGCGTCACTTTTACCGTGGACGCCGATGGATTGCTCAGCGTGGCCGCGCGCGAGCAGGTGAGTGGCGTGGAGGCCCGTATTGAAGTCAAACCGTCTTATGGCCTGAGCGACGCGCAGATTGCCGAGATGCTGCAAAGCAGTTTCTCCACGGCTGAAGCCGACATGCGCGCGCGCTCGGTGGTCGAGGCGCGGGTGGACGCCCAGCGCATGCTGCTGGCCACGCAAAGCGCGCTTGATGCCGATGGCGATTTGCTGCAAGACGCCGAGCGCCAAGCGATTGACGCCGCCATGGATGCCTTGCGCGCCGTGGCCCCCAGCGACGACGCTGCCGCCATTGAAGCCCAAACCAAAACGCTGGCCCAAGCCACCGAAGCCTTTGCCGCCCGGCGCATGAACCGGGGCATCGCCCAGGCGCTGTCGGGCAAGAACATCGCGGCCCTTTAACCCGCCCCCACCGTTTGCCCATTGCGAGAGCGCACCATGCCGATCATCAAAATACTGCCCCACCCCGAATACTGCCCCCTGGGAGCGGAAATTAGCGCCAGCGCGGGCACCTCGATTTGCGAGGCGCTGCTGGAAAACCACATTGCCATCGAACACGCCTGCGACATGAGCTGCGCCTGCACTACCTGCCACGTCGTCGTGCGCGCCGGTTTGGCCTCGCTCAATCCGGCCGAGGAAGAGGAAGAAGACTTGCTTGACCGCGCCTGGGGCCTGGAGCCCAACTCGCGCCTGAGCTGCCAGACCATCCTGGCGCAGCAGGACGTGACGGTGGAAATACCCAAGTATTCGATCAACCACGCCAAAGAAAACCACTAGGGCAGGGCCGCTGCGGCAAAATCCGGCCATGCGCCAAATATTTTTAGATACTGAAACCACCGGCCTGTACCCTGACCAGGGCGACCGCGTGATTGAAATTGGCTGTGTGGAGCTGTTCAACCGCAAGCTCACCGGCAATACCCTGCACCTGTACTTGAACCCCGACCGCGACAGCCACGAGGAGGCGCTGCGCATCCACGGCATCACCACCGAGTTCTTGCGAGACAAACCCCGCTTTGCTGCGGTGGCTGACGAGTTCTTGGACTTTGTAAGCGACGCCGAACTGATCATCCACAACGCGCCTTTTGACCTGGGATTTTTAAACAAAGAGCTCTCGCTTTTGGGTCGTCCGCCACTCAAAGACTTTGTCAGCGGCGTGCTCGACACTCTGGCCATGGCCAAGGAAATGTTCCCGGGCAAGCGCAACAGCCTAGACGCCCTGTGTTCGCGGCTGGAAGTGGACAACTCCGGTCGCAGCCTGCACGGCGCGCTCTTAGACGCGGAGTTGCTGGCCGACGTCTACATCAACATGACCCGCGGGCAAGACGCCTTGCTGATCGAGTCTTCTGGCGCAGACGAGCCGGGTGTTGTGCTGGAGCATATGGACTTGCACACCCTGGCCTTGCCGGTGATATCGGCCAACGAGCATGAGCTTGCTGCTCACGCCACGGTGCTGACCGAACTCGACAAATCGAGCAGCGCTCAGACAACTTGGCGTCTGCACGCCTGAATCCGCCGGAAAAGACCGTATACTCACAGGCTTTCCTGAACCCAATTCAGGGCGGTTAGCTCAGGGGTAGAGCACTGCATTCACACTGCGCCTATGCCGTGTTTTTAGTGTCAAAAATCTTATCAAAATTCCTTTTAAATTCAAGTACTTATGTGCTTAAATTCAAAAGAGAATGAAGATCAAAGTAGTATAGTTAAACTATACTACTCGTCATAGATTTTTCTGTGTCTTTTAATAGATTTTCGAATCAAAATTGATAACGAATCTTGTTCGTTGCAACGATGATTTATTGAATGACTTCTGAACGCGAATCATCGCTGTGTCACAATAGCGGGCTGATAAGAATCTGGGTCGTTAACTCAGCGGTAGAGTGCCACCTTCACACGGTGGAAGCCAGTGGTTCGATCCCACTACGACCCACCAGATTTGAGAAAAGCACTGTTCAGATCACAGTGCTTTTTTGTTTCAAGCGCTAGTAAGTCGCTTGAAGAAAAACGTATTAATTTTTTAGCCCTAAAAGCAGCAATTTCGTTGCCCTGCTACTCAGGCTAGCCCTCATGCGTGAAAATGCGCTGTAGGGCTTTTTTGATACCCGCATGCGCTGCCCGATTGGGTCCTTTG
>CAMDHS010000110.1 GCA_945898115.1 Comamonas sp. lk | reverse complement strand
CAAAGAGCTGCCACTGAAGTCATTCGCGGCGGAGGCGCCGCTCCAACGGGGGAAGTAGCGATTGGGCTGCGGCACCACCGGGAGTTGCCCGTTTTCGTACGAGCGGCGCCTCGCCGCGAATCGGCCCGGCAACGACCGAACGCAGAAGTCATTCGCGGCGATGGCGCCGCTCCAACGGGGTTAGTATCGCTCCGCCCGTAAGCGCGCGGTTTGGCTTTGGTTGGAGCGGCGCCTCGCCGCGAATCTCCGAGCGTCAACGGCTAATGAAGCCGTAGTTAGGGTTGCCTGCTGCGATTTATCGCGGAGGATTACACACGCAGTACCGCAGGTCCCACGCCAGTCGATACGTAGCCGTAGCGAAATAACCAAATGTGGCTGTTAGCTCCCCCTTTTCCCCCCGCCGGGGTGGAAAGGGGGCTGGGGGGATAGGGGGGGTAAGCGCACCCCCCAGCGATAGCGGAACAAATACCGCAGCCAGAAACTACAACTCCTGGCCTGGCCCCCGCCCCATCAACGCCGCCACCGCCTGCTCCGGCCGCAGCCGACCGTCGAGCAAGTCAACCACCGCCTGGGCAATCGGCATTTCCAGCCCCAAGCTGCGCGCCCGTTGCACCACGGTGCGGGCGCTGTAAACGCCTTCGGCCACATGGCCGAGTTCTTCTACCGCCTGCGCCAGGGTTTTGCCCTGGGCCAGCGCCAGGCCTACGCGCCGGTTGCGCGACAGGTCGCCGGTGGCGGTCAGCACCAAATCGCCCAGGCCGCTCAGGCCCATAAAGGTTTCGGCACGTGCGCCCAGGCCCATGCCCAGGCGGGTCATCTCAGTCAGGCCGCGGGTGATCAGGGCGGCGCGGGCGTTGAGGCCCAGGTTCAGGCCGTCGCACAAGCCGGTGGCAATGGCCAGCACGTTTTTGACGGCGCCGCCCACTTCCACACCCACCACATCGTCGCTGGCGTACACCCGCAACAAGGGACTGTGAAAAGCGGCAACCAGCGCTTCACGCACTGCGGCGTGCGCACTGGCGGCCACCAAGGCGGTGGGCTGGCTGCGTGCCACTTCCTGGGCAAAGCTGGGGCCGCTTAATACGCCGGCCTGCATGCCGGGTGCGACCAGCGCCTGTATTTCGTGGCCCATCAGGCCGGGTGCGGCGTCGGACTGCGCCAGCTCAAAGCCTTTGCAAAGCCAGGCCAGCGGCACGGCCAGATCAGCCACATCGCTGAGCACGCCACGCAGGCCGGCCATGGGCGTGGCCACGATGACGAGGTCTTGCTGGGTGAGGTGCGCTTGCAGCGCCTGCGCGTCGCACTGCAACACGGCCAGCGCCACTGGCAGGGCAAAGCCGGGCAGATAGCGCTGGTTTTGGCGTTGGCTTTGCAGCGAGCGCTGGTGTTCAGGCTTGCGCGACCACAGACTGACCTGGTGACCGCGCGGGCTAAGGCTTGCGCCAATGGCGAGGGCCGTGCCCCATGCGCCAGCCCCGAGCACCAATATCTTCATGGCCGATTGCGAACTTGCAAGGCGTAGACGGCCACGCGGGCACTGCGCTTACTGGGGCAAAGTGGCCGTATCGCTGGATTGCGCGGCCTGGTTTTGCTGTTGCTCGTACATGGCCTGGAAATTGATCTCCGACAGGTGCACGGGCGGAAAGCCGCCGCGCTGGATCAGGTCTGCCACATTGCCGCGCAGATAGGGGTACACGATTTGCGGGCAGGCGATGCCCATAATCTGGCCCATTTGCTCTTGCGCCAGGTTGCGGATCTCGAAAATGCCGGCTTGTTTGACTTCAACCAAAAACACGGTCTTGTCCTGGATCTTGGCTTGCACAGTGGCCGTCACGCAGACTTCAAAAATTCCCTCAGCTACCGGGTTTGCTTCCACGCCCAGCTGGATGTCCACCGAAGGCTGCTCTTGTTGGAGCAGGATTGCGGGGGAATTGGGCTGTTCCATAGACGCTTCTTTGAGGTAAACGCGCTGGATCTGGAATACGGGTTCTTGGTCTGCCATGGTGAATTCTTTCGGATGAAAACAAAGCCCACCTGCGCTACAGGCCGGTGGGCTGGGAAGAGCTGCTAGCGCACCGACTTGGCGCGCCGCAACTCGAATTATGTCAGCACCGCCAGGGCGCGGACTGGCGCCGGACAACCGGGCTTATGCCGCCATCAAGAGCGGCAGCAGGCCGCCTTGGCTGTCGAGCGCCACCAGATCGTCGCAGCCGCCCACATGGGTGCTGCCCACGAAAATTTGCGGCACCGTGCGCCTGCCAGTAATTTCCATCATGGTGGCGCGCTCTTGCGGGTTGGTGTCGATTCGAATTTCTTCAATTTGCTCAACGCCCTTGGACTTGAGCAGGCGTTTGGCCTGCACGCAGTAAGGGCAGACGGCGGTGGTGTACATCTTGACGGCTTGCATAGCGGATCTTTTCTTGGGGTGAACGGGGAGCGAGGCGGGTGCCGCGCTTTTAGGATTTATCGACTGGCAAATTGGCGGTCTTCCAGGCGCCCAGGCCACCGCCTAATGAGTGCACCTGCTCGAAACCTAAGCCTTTGGCCGTGGCCACGGCCCGCGCCGAACGCGAGCCAGACTGGCAGACCAAAATCAGGGGCAACTTTTTGTTTTTTACTGCACCGGCCAGTTTGGCCTGCAAGTCACCCAAAGGAATGTTTTTGGCACCCACCACGTGACCGGCGGCAAATTCAGCTGCTTCGCAGACATCGATCACTACTGCTTTTTCGCGGTTGATCAGTTGCACGGCCTCGTTGGCGCCCAGACCGGTGGCAACTGCGCCTTGGAGGATGGGCGCCAGCAAAAGCGTACCCGAGATCACGGCCAGCGTGATCAGCATCCAGTTATCGATAATAAATTTCACTAAGGTTCCTTGTCATTTTTGGTGTTGAAGCCCGCGCATTTTAGAATGCACGGCTGCGCTGTGATCGGCCAGTGCTGATTTGTCCCGCTTTTTACGTCCGATTTCACTCCATTCATTTTTTTCGCATGTACAAACTTGTTTTGCTCCGCCACGGCGAATCCACCTGGAATCTTGAAAACCGCTTTACGGGCTGGACCGATGTGGACCTCACGCCCCTGGGCGTGGAGCAGGCCAAAACCGCAGGCCTGTTGCTTAAGGACGCGGGTTACGAGTTCGACGTCACCTACACCAGCATGCTTAAGCGCGCCACCCACACCTTGTGGCATTGCCTGGACGCCATGGACCGCACCTGGCTGCCGGTGGTGCATTCTTGGCGCCTCAACGAGCGTCACTACGGCGCCCTGCAAGGCCTGAACAAGGCCGAACTGGCCAAGCAATACGGCGACGAGCAGGTGCTAGCCTGGCGCCGCAGCTATGACACGCCTCCGCCCACACTCGAAGTGAGCGACCCCCGCTGCGAAGGCGCAGACCTGCGCTATGCCAAGCTGCAGCCCGGTCAGGTGCCGCTGACCGAATGCCTGAAAGACACGGTAGATCGGGTCATGCCCTTCTGGAACGAAGCCCTGGCGCCAGGCCTGCGCGCGGGCAAGCGCCTGCTGGTGGCGGCCCACGGCAACTCCATCCGCGCGCTGGTCAAGTATTTGGATGGCATATCCGACGACGCGATTGTGGGCCTGAATATACCCAACGGCATTCCGCTGGTTTATGAGCTCGACGCCAAGCTCAAACCCATTGCACATTACTATCTGGGCGACGCACAAGCTGCAGCGCGCGCCGCCCAAGCAGTGGCCGCCCAGGGAAAAGTCGCCTAAAGCCGTTTGCTAACGGCGTATTAACGGAAAAAGTATGGGTCAAAAACTGAAAATTGCCGGTTGGATTTCCCTGGGCGTAGTCGCCGGCGCCTTAAGCACTGTGTCCTTGCAAACCGTGGCACGCGGCACGCTCGGGCCGATGCCGCTGGAAGAGCTGCAACAGCTCTCCACCGTGTTTGGCCTGATCAAGAGCGACTATGTTGAGGCCGTGGATGAGAAAAAACTCATCACCGACGCCATCTCGGGCATGGTGTCTAGCTTAGATCCGCATTCGGTGTACTTTGATAAGAAGGCCTTCAAGGAGTTTCGCGAAGGCACGGCGGGCAAGTTTGTCGGCGTGGGCATTGAAATCACCCAAGAAGACGGGCTGGTCAAGGTCATCACCCCGATTGAGGGCTCGCCCGCCTTTCGCGCCGGCGTCAAAACCAATGATCTGATCACCAAGGTCGACGACACCTCTGTCAAGGGACTGAGCCTGAACGAGGCTGTGAAGCGCATGCGCGGCGAACCGGCCACCAAGGTGATACTGACGATTTACCGCAAAGACGAAAACCGCACCTTTCCGGTGACCATCATCCGCGAAGAGATCAAGCAGCAATCCGTGCGCGGCAAACTCATTGAGCCCGGCTACGGCTGGGTGCGGGTGAGCCAGTTCCAGGAACGCACGGTGGAAGACTTTGTCAAAAAGGTCAACGAGATTTACAAGCAAGACCCAAAAATCAAGGGCCTGGTGCTGGACCTGCGCAATGACCCAGGCGGCCTGCTTAATGCCGCCGTGGCTATTTCGGCGGCCTTTTTGCCCGAGAACGTGACCGTGGTTTCGACCAACGGCCAGACCGCCGACAGCAAACAGACCTTGCGCGCGGCAGCGGCAGACTACCAGGGCCGCTCTGGTGTGGACGTGCTCAAATCCCTGCCCCCCGGGCTGAAAAAGGTGGACTTGGTAGTTTTGGTAAACGAAGGCTCTGCGTCCGCCAGTGAAATCGTGGCAGGCGCACTGCAAGACCACAAGCGCGCCACCATCATGGGCAGCCAGACTTTTGGCAAGGGTTCGGTCCAGACTTTCCGCCCGCTCGGCGCGGAAACCGGCCTGAAAATCACCACCTCGCGCTACTACACGCCCAGCGGCAAATCTATCCAGGCCAAAGGCATCGTGCCCAATGTGATGGTGGACGATACCGAAGAAGGCAGCCCCTACGCCGCCCTGCGCACCCGTGAGGCTGACTTAGAGAAACACCTGGCCAGTGGCCAAGGCGCCGAAGTGAAGGACGAAGCCCGCGAAAAAGCGCGCGAAGAAGCGCTCAAACGCCTGGAAGAAGAATCACGCAAACCGGTGGCCGACCGCAGAGCCCCCGAATTTGGCAGCGACAAGGACTTCCAGTTGGCCCAGGCCATCAAGCAGCTCAAGGGCCAGCCCGTCAAGGTCAGCAAGACGCTGACTGAGCGCAAGGCCGAAGTCAAGGAAGACTGAGCGCGCAATGATGCGGCGCAGTTCATGAGCGGGCGCACCTTATGACCGGGCGCAGTTTGCAAGACGATGAGCTGCTGCGCTATTCGCGCCACATCCTGCTCGACGACATTGGCTTTGAGGGCCAAACCCGCTTTTTGCAAAGCCACGCGCTAGTCATTGGCGCTGGCGGCCTGGGCTCCCCCGCTGCCATGTACCTGGCCTGCGCCGGCGTGGGCCACATCACCTTGGTGGACCACGACACGGTGGGCCTGACCAATCTGCAACGCCAAATCGCCCACACCACCGCGCGCGTTGGCACACCCAAGGTGGATTCAGCCCAAGCCACCTTGCAGGGTCTGAACCCGCACACCCAGGTGACCGCCCTGCCCGTGCGCGCCGACGCCGCGCTGCTCGACACCTTGGTGGCCGGCGCCGATGTGGTGCTCGACTGCTGCGACAACTTTGCCACCCGCCAGGCGGTCAACGCCGCTTGCGTGCGCCATGGCAAACCGCTGGTGTCGGGCTCGGCGATTCAGATGTACGGCCAGATTACGGTGTACGACCCCCGCGACGCGGCCTCGCCCTGCTACGCCTGCGTGTTTGCGCCCAGCGTGGTGCCCGAAGAGACGCGCTGCGCCACCATGGGCGTGTTTGCGCCCTTGGTGGGCATCATTGGCGCCATGCAGGCGGCCGAAGCACTCAAGCTGATCGCGGGCATCGGCCGGCCGCTGACCGGGCGCCTCTTGATGCTCGACGGCCGCAGCATGGAATGGACGCAAGTAGGCATGAGGCGCAAGGCGGGCTGCCCAGTATGCGAAACGCGCCGCAGCCCCACGGCCAAGCCCTCGGTTTGACGTAAAAAAACCCAGCGCACAGCCTGGGTTTGTGAATTTCAAACGCGACGGGGATCCCAAGGCCGCAAAGGCCTTGTGAACGCTTTGCCCCGCAATTAACGGGATTTTTTAGCCTTGGTCGCTGGTGACACCGAAGCGGCCATGGAAGCACCTTTGGCCATGGCCGTCTCAATCGCATTTTCAGCGGTGGCTGCGGCTGCCTTCAGGCCCTTGGCCACCGAAGCAAAGGCTTCGGGTTGGGGATGGGCTTTTTCCACTGCGTCTACCGTGCTGTTGAACTGGCCAAAGCTCAGGGCGGTGGCATCCTGGAGGTTTTTGGCAAACATGGCCATGCCGGCTTCGGCCGATTCCTTCATGATTTCAAAGGCAGCTTGAGCGTCCTTGATGCCTTTGATGGACTCCACGGTCTCGGTAATGGCGCTTTGGGCTTGTGCCGCCTGCTTTTGGGCCAGATCAGCCCAAGCCTTCAAATTGTCTTGGGCGGGCTTGATGGCGTCTTGCACAGCCGCTGGGTTGAACTGGGGTGCCGAGTCCGACAGGGTTTTGGCAATGGTTTCGAAGGGAGTGTTTTTGAACATGGGGATCCTTGGTTAAAAATGTTGCAGTGCAGCAATTATCAGCCAAATAACCGTGCGGTGCCTGTTTTTGTGCGGAAATAATCCAAACAAGGGCTTTACAGAGGGAATATGAAAGACACAAAGCCCAGCAAATCCGAACCATCACCCCGCAAACCGTGGTTTATGCCATTGCACACGGACGACATAACGGTGTCTCCGGTTGCCATCAGGACGCCCAAGGCGCCCATACATCCAGCGTCCACGGCCGCTTGAATGGGCATAAACTTCCAGACTGCAAAACGGCCAATTAAATACTTTAAGAAAAAGATACCATTATGATTTGCATCCAATGTAATTCTGAAGTTATTGAAGGCAAGCGTTTCTGTGGGGAATGTGGTGCATCTCAATTGTTGCGTTGCCCCAAGTGCAATGCAGAGTCACCTCCCGGAAAATCTTTTTGCTCGGATTGCGGTACATCGATTGGGACGAGCCCAAGGGCAAGTAAGCCGCCTGAGCCGGTTTCCGTTGAAAAAATAATGGGGTCTGCGGGCGGCACCAAAGACATCACGAGCGGCGAGCGCAAAGTGATCACCGTCTTATTCGCCGACATCAAGGGGTCGATGGAGTTGATCGAAAACCTAGACCCCGAAGATGCACGCGCCATCGTTGAGCCTGCATTGCAGTTAATGATCGACGCCGTTCTGCACTATGGCGGCTACGTGGTGCAGACGACGGGAGACGGTATTTTTGCCATGTTTGGCGCACCCGTTGTGCACGAGGATCACCCCCACCGAGCGCTCTACGCAGCATTGCGCATGCAAGCCGAACTCAAAGAGTATTCAGCCCGCATATCTGCCGATGGCCATCAAGCTATTCAAGGTCGGGTTGGCGTTCATACCGGAGAGGCCGTGGTCCGCCCCATTAGGCTGGGCAATGGTCAGATTGAATACACGCCCATCGGACACTCGACCAGCTTAGGTGCTCGCCTTCAAACACTGGCCCCAGTAGGGTCGATTGCGGCCTCAGAGGCTATTCGTCAACTTTGCGAAGGCGCTTGCGAATTCAATGATCTTGGACTAACGAAGGTCAAGGGCGTCAGCGATTTGGTCAAAGTGTATGAAGTGACGGGTTTAGGAAAACAGCGCACCAGGATGCAGCGCTCTGCGGGTCAGGGATTCTCCAAATTCGTTGGCCGTACCCGTGAGTTAGATGCACTTAGATACGCGGCAGAGCAAGCCCAGGCCGGTAGCGGCCAGCTTGTCGCCATCGTCGCCGAAGCGGGCACGGGCAAATCCCGTTTGATCTTTGAATTCATGACGGATATCCGGTCCACAAGCAAAGTGCTCGAAACCACTGCGGTATCGCATGGCAACACCTCGTATTGCCTGCCGATCATTGAATTGCTTCAAGCCTATTTTGACATTGAGGCCCAGGACAACGAGCACAAGCGACGCGAGAAAGTAACAAACAAGATTTCCAATCTTGATCCAAAATTAATAGACATACACCCCTATGTTTTGGACTTGCTGAACCTAAATGGCGCAGACGACCCCTTACTTCAAATGGATGAACGTGCTCGCGACCTGCAAACATGGGAAGGCCTAAAACGCTTACTCGTACGCGAGTCTGTCAACCAGCCGCTGACATTGATATTCGAGGATTTGCATTGGATTGACGATCAAACACAAGAATTTTTAACGGTCTTGGCTGAAGCCATTGGCACTGCAAGAATTCTATTAATTGTGAATTACAGACCCGAGTATGTCTACCGATGGAACAGTAAATCTTACTTCATCCACATCCGCCTTGGTCCCTTGGGTGATACCACTGCAAAAGAAATGCTCGCAGCAATGCTGGGGGAGCATGCTAATTTAGCCGACCTCAAGCGACTTATTATTGAGAAGTCCAGTGGCACACCATTTTTCATGGAAGAGATGGTCAAAGCATTGTTTGATGATGGCACATTGGCGCGTGACGGCAATGTGATGTTGACCAAAAAACTGGATGAATTGGACATACCCTCGTCTGTACAGGCGATTCTCGCAGCACGGATAGACAGACTGCCCGCCCATGCCAAGGAAATATTGCAAACACTCGCCGTGATTGGAAGAGAGTTTCCAATATCACTGCTTGTGGCGGTTACAGGCATTCCCCAGGAAAAGATTGAAAAACAGCTCAAAGAACTGCAGTCGGGTGAGTTTATCTATGAAAAGCCAGTCTCAGGTGAAAAGGGTTACATCTTCAAGAGTGCCTTAACGCAAGATGTCGCTTACAACACCTTGTTGATCGAACGGCGCAAAATATTACACGAGCGGATTGGCACTTCAATTGAATTGGTATATTCAATATCAATTGATGACCATATTGCCGCCTTGGCCTATCACTATGGACGCAGCAATAACATTGATGCGGGCATGCAGTATTTAACCCATTCAGGCCGACAAAAACTGATGGAGGCGCGAAAAAATGCTGAGCCCGGCGCTCAGCATTCATTCATCAAGACAGGGAGCACAGAGTCCGCTTCTTCAGCCGAGACCACAGCCGAGACGCCTGATTCCGTGGAATCAATTTGGCGCTATCCCGTCAAATCTATGGCGGGTGAAAAATTGCATTCGGTATTCGTGTCCGACAAAGGATTGCTTGGGGATCGGGTCTACGCTTTCGTGGACGAAGCCTCCAACCGAGCCGCCGTGGTGCGCAAATGGGCTGAGAATTTCTTGAACTACCACCCGCATTTTGCGTCAGAACCCGACCCACATTTGCCGATACCGCCATTGCAAATTGTCATGCCTTCGGGCGAAACGCTCACCACAGCTGACTCGGATCTCGAAGAACGCATTTCGACGGTGTTTGAACGCAAGTTAAAACTGATGACCACTGCGCCACCCGGTCTTTTGATGGAGGTGCC
>CAMDHS010000109.1 GCA_945898115.1 Comamonas sp. lk | reverse complement strand
CCAGCAGCCTGCGGGTGGCGGCGGTAAGCGAGCACACGGCGCCGTGCAGCTCCACCTTTTTGTCGCTCACCACCACGGCTTGCGACTGCCCGTCCTTGAACAGCAGCACCGAGCCCGTGGGACCGCCCAGCTCGTGAAAGTTCATGCGCGGGCGGCGGGCGTCTTTGAGGTTTTGGGCAGACTGCTTGTCGGCGGCGGTCACGTCGGCCTCCAGCGTTTGCTCTAGCTGCGCGGTGATGTCTTCGACCTTGAGCAGCTTGAGCACGGCAATCACCCGCTCGGGCTCAATCTTGAAGAACTCACGATTGGGGTTGATGCGGTGATCGCCAAACGCAAAGTGCAGCGAGCGCTCCACCTCGGCCGCATCTTTGACCTGGCAGGCAAACGCGCAGTCAAACGGCACCGGCACGCCCGTGCTGAACAACTGCTTCGTGCGGTCTTCCACTTCAAGCTGCGTGGTTTTGCCGATCTTGACCAGACCCAGCATGGCGGGGTTGGTGAGGACGTAGACGATTTGGGAGGGGGTGGCGTCGGTCATGGATTAAACGAGTTCTTTATGTGCCAATAGGGCATAACCGAATGGGCTCATTGGTTTCTTAAACGACCGAAAACTGATATCGGACTTCACATCGATAGTACTCACTAGTCCCGCCGCAGCAGCAACCGATGTGGCGGCCACCAATCCATATGGCTCGCCAATTTTCCACATACCCCCAACGGCGCCCAGAAACCTCATGGGATTAAAGTTAAAAGTAGCCTTGAGATCCGCAAAATGAACGGGGTACTGCCATTCACGACTGACTTT
The DNA here is from genome assembly GCA_945898115.1 of Comamonas sp. lk. Lineage (GTDB taxonomy): Bacteria > Pseudomonadota > Gammaproteobacteria > Burkholderiales > Burkholderiaceae_C > Allorhodoferax. Next base: position 8,728 of record CAMDHS010000109.1, on the reverse strand, counting down.
TAACAAATCGGCACAAGCGGAATCAATTTCCTTAGCAATTCTATTGAAATCATCGGTTTTAGCTGGAGAGTTTTGAATTTCAAGTACGAGCAAATCAATATGCGCTCTTAAAATAAATAGCTCATCTTTTCTCCTTTCTTTAAATTCAAGTATTTCAGCGAGAGGCACATCACCTACTGGAAGCGGAATAGCGTTTAACAACTGCAAAGACAATCCACCGTCTTCAGAAAACTCTGCTCCAATATTTTTTAAAAACGGCGTCTTTTCTCCTTGAGATAGCGACCAGACACCCGGCTCCTTTTCCTCCATGTCAAAATATGCGTTTATATATGTACTCCTTATTATTGAAAATAACTCACCCTCAGAAAAGTTATAAACAGGCTTAGTCAATATGCCCAATGAAATAAGGTACTGCTCATCATCCCCCCCAACAAAGTCTATGACATTAGGGCATGGCTTGAGTAATTTATCCCAATAGAGTAACGAATATCTAAGCTCCTCTGGATCAATTTCAGACTCTATTTTTATAGAAGTATTAAATATATTCCCATAGATGGCATTACTGACTATTAGCCCGCGTTTTTGCTTGCTTTTTGGAACTATGCCATAGGTTGGATCAATTGCCTTGCGTACTTTGGATTCACCCATCAAAACTCCCAATAAAAATGTCAACTAAAAAAGTTTTATTTAGACGCAAAAAATATTAGACGAGGCACTCTGGCTTTTTCGTCACCATTAATGAAGAGACTATCCGTTCATACAACCCAAACAAAAACGCCACCCTGCTGGCGTCGTCGGGTTGGCCTTTGTAGGCGTAGGCGGCGTCTACGGCTTTGTCGAGTTGTTGGTGGGCTTTGCGCAGGGCTGGCGGCATGGCCAGGGGGTCGTAGAGGTCGGCCAGCGATGCTTCGGGGAAGCTGGCGCGGGCGTCGAGCACGGATTGGGCGGCGGCTTCGATGGCGGCGCGCTTTTTCTGGCTGGGGCTGATGCTGGGGGCTACGGGCGCGGAGTTGGAGCCGGAGGCGATGGGTGTGGCACCGGTGGCGGAGTCGGTGGCGGGTTCGGGCAGGTCGGGCCAGGGGAAGTTGTTGTAGACGATGTCTTTGGAGTAACGAAGTCGGCTCTCCAGGCGCCCGCAAGTTGAGCGAACCCAAGCGTTGTGCATGGTGCTGGACAGGACGCCAAAGTGGTACAGCGTGGCACCAACAGCGACCTTTACTAAATTGCTGCAAAGGGTTTGCGGTTGCTCAAAACCAAAAGGTATAAAAGGACGACGTTCGGAGGAAACTTCCGGCAAAACCAGATAACTCGTAGCTGGCATGTTTTCCACATGAAACCGCGTCGGCGTTTCCGCCAATTTCCTTGTGGGTGCACTTTTGCTTTCCAGGCGCACGTTTTTTACGGCCTGAATGCGTTTCATGCACTCCGGCAAGCCGCGCAATTCGCTCGGGTCTGCTTGGCCCAACCACAAGCACCAGCGCTCAAAACCATTCAAAAACTCTTCGCTTCCCAGCCAGCGCCGGAAAAACTTCGCGGCGCCGGGCTCAATCTCTAGAAATGCGTCGCGCTCTGCGGTGGTGAAAAGGTAATGTCCACCGTCAATCGGTTTGTTGCCGATGCCAATTTCAGGCACATCGCAAATCGGCGTGCTACGCCGTGACAACACCACATCCGGCCCATCCACCAAATAAGGATTGATGTTCTTCGCAGCAACCGCAACCGGCTCGCCCTGAATATCCGGGTACGCAAAAATCGTCTTGCCCGGCAAATCATCGGTGCCAAAACCAATGATCACGCAGTGCACGGCGGCCACGCCTTTGGCGTCGTTGCTCCACTGAAAAGTGCGGTGGGCAAACTGGATCTTCATGCCCTGCGCCAGCATCCAGCCCCACAGCACGCCCACCTGCTCGCCCTGGGTAATGCTGTTGGTAGACACAAAAGCGCAGCGGGTGCGCACGCTAAAGCTGCGGTTGCGCTGCGGTGCGTAGGGGGCGGGCGTTGGGCGCGATTTGGGAGCCGCAGGCTCAAGAGCGCCCGGCGCCTGCCCGGTGCGCGCTGCAGCATCAGACAGGTAGCGCGCCGCCTTGACGTACCAAGCGGCCACTAAGTCGAGCAGCCCTGCGTTTTGCACGCCGCCCAAGGCAATAGCCACATCGGCGCGTTGCCCATCACTCATGAATTTGGCGCCCACAAACGGCGGATTCCCAATCACGTAATCGCACAGCTCCGGCAGCAGCACGCTGGCCCAGTCGGTGGTCAGCGCGTTGGCGCAGACGATGTTGGCGCGGCGCACCAGGGGCAGGCGGTTGAAGTTGCCGCCCAGCACGCGGCTGGCGCGCAGGTTTTCTTGGTGGTCGGTGAGCCAAAGGGCCACGGTGGCGATGTGGGCGGCGCTGGCCTCGAGCTCAACGCCATGAAACTGGTGCACGTCGCACTGGATGTAGCCAAATTCTTTAACGTCCAGCGTGTCGCTCAGGCCCCGGCTGCGGCTCTCAATGGTTTGCAGGGCTTCGACGGCGTCCAGCTCTAGGCGGCGGATTTCGCGGTAGGCAATCACCAGGAAGTTGCCACAGCCACACGCCGGATCCAAGCAGTTGATGTTGCGCAGGCGCGCCAGCAGTTTGTGCAGCCGCGCCACGCTGCCGGCGGGGCCGCGCGCGGCGTGCAGTTCGGCTTTCAGGCTGTCCAAAAACAGCGGGCCAATCACGCGCAGGATATTGGTCTCGCTGGTGTAGTGGGCGCCAAGCTCGCGCCGCTTGCTGCTTTTGCCGATGACGCCTTCGTTGTCATGGTGGATGACGGCCTGAAACAGCGAACCAAAAATAGCCGGGCTGATTTGCGCCCAGTCAAAGTGCTCGGCGCAGTGCAGCAGCACACTGCGCGCCGCACTGTTGAAGTAGCAGCGCGCCAGCTGCCCGTCAAACACGCTGCCGTTGACATACGGAAAACCGGCCAGCTCTAGCGGCAGGTTTTTGGGCCGCAGCGCGGGCGCGCGGTTGAGCACGTCAAACAGGTTTTGCAGCGCACCGTCCAAGTCCGAGCCGTCTTCGCGGGTGTGCTGGCGCAGGTAGCGGCCAAAGCTGCCTGCGCGCTCAAAAATACCGGTGTCTTCGGCAAACAGGCAAAACAGCAAGCGCACCAGGTAGCGCTGCAAATCCACGCCGGTGTAGCCGCCGTCGCGCATGGCGTCGTGCAACTGGGCAATGTGGCGTGCGGCGCTCTCGTCTACGGCAATTTGGTCTTGCTGCGCCTGCGATTCGTAGCCGGCCAAAAACAGGTATGAATCCAGGTGCTCGTTAAAGTCAGCCAGCTTGTGGCACAGGGCGGGCGAGCGGCCGTCAAGCGTGTGCAGGTGCATGTGCTCAAAGTCGCTGATGAGCACGTAGTTGGGCAGTTCGGCATCTGTTAGTCCCGGCAGGTAGTCGATGGCTTGCTGGTAAGCCACGTCGAGCTTCTCGCCGCGCGACTTCGTCTCTATGAGCAGCTTGCCGGGGTAAAAGCCGTCAATGCGGCCTCGCCTGCCGTCTAGTTTTTTGACGCGCTGCTCAAAACTCACCAGGCGCTTATTGGAAAAACCAAACACATCGCACAGGCCGCGGATGAAGTTTTGCGCTTCACCCAGCTCGTAATGCGCGTCGGCAAATTCTTTGGAAAAGTGATGGGCTCGGTGGCGGATTTCGGCGGGGTTGAGCGTGACGGGCATTTGGGAAATTCATTTCATTTTCCTCAAATTGTTAACGATTTGACAACTTAAAAGCAAGCGAAAAATGCTGCGTTTTTATGTAAATTTTGAACAAAAACAACTAGTTGTGCTTGCGAAAAAACCACTTCGGCGCGCTCAAAAAACGGATTCGATTAAATCGTTTCAAAAAACTGAATATCATGGATACTTGCTCCGGTTTCGCGAATCCCTAATCACAAGAATTCCTATGTTGGATCTCCACCCGAATATCGACTATTGCAGTGCACAAAAATGCAAGGCATGCGCAGGAGCAACCCATGCTGTTTGACCACTGCGCGCAGTGCCAGCGCTGCTGCCACGTGGACCCCGGCTTTCCCCCTTTGGAAGTGACGCTCACCAAGCAAGAGAAAAAAGGCCTGGGTAGCGTGTGCATAGAGAGCAATTGCGAACACCTAGGCGACGCCGGCTGCACGCTGGGAGAAGCCAAACCATTTAGCTGCAAGCTGTATCCGCTGGCTTTCAATCCCAAGACCAAGGCGTTTTTCTTTGACACCGATTGCCCCTTGATGCCGGCCTACCAAAGCCAGTTGCAAGACCCGGCCAGTGAGGCGTCAAACCACCTCAGGCAGATGAGTGAGGGCCTGGATGCCCTGGCTGCGACCGACCCCTTCTTTTTGCGTGCGAACTACCGCATTGATTCCGATTACTTTGACCTGGCGCCCCTTTTGAGCGCCAAGGAAGCCAAGAAAGGCCGGGCATGAACAGCAGAGACTTTCATCCCCAAGACGCCGACACACACAGCCACCACAGCGCGGGCTGGGCGCACACATCGGGCGAAGCAGCAGCGCAAACCCTGGCCTACCAAAGCTGGACGCCCGACAACCTGTGCGTAGAAAGCTTTCACGAAGAAACCCAGTACTACACCAGCCGCTGGGACGCGCTGTGCCCCTACATAGACGTGACGCCCGAAATGCTGGCCACCGCGCGCAAGCCCTTTCTTGTCTATGCGCTGCCGCCTGAGGGCCCCTACGGCGTACCGATCAATGACAAATACGGCCTGGTGCACGCGGGCTCTGATGCGTTTTGGCAAGACGAGCGCCGCGCGCGCAAGTTCAAGGACCTCGACAAGCTCAACAAACACTTCAACGTGACCGAGCAGCTGATTCCGGGTAAAAGCGTGACGGCGGACATGATTTTTGCGCTGGGCAGCGAGCACTTTGACGCCTACGAGATCCACGCGCAAGAGATTGAGGGTTTTGTGGACTTTGTGCGCCACCTCGATGTGTTGGTGCTGCAAGTGCACGCCGACAACGGCGACCTGGTGCTGACCGACGTGTCCATCATCCTGCCTGAGCGCGACCAGGTGTATGGCAGCTTTTGCCAGTGGAACATCGACTACAAAAACCGCTCACCCGGCATTTACGCCTGCCTGCTGGCCGCGCGCTGGACGGCCAAGCACGGCTACAAATACTACAACCTGGGCCCTGTGGGCGACTATGGCTATAAATCGCTCTTTGTGACTGATTTAGAGCCCATTTACGGCCTGGCGCTGACCGACCCGCAGCACCCACTGGCCTTAGACCCGACCTCGCCCCTGCACACCGATTTCAAACCCTCGGAATGGAACCAGATTTACCGCTCGGCGGCAGACTGAGGTGCGGGCGCCAAAGCCCCTGTCATCGCGAGGAGCGTAGCGACGTGGCGATCCAAAGCGCCAGCCCCGAAGCCTGGATTGCCGCGCTTCGCTCGCAATGACGACGCCGGGATTGCCGCGCTTCGCTCGCAATGACGGGGCAGGGGTTGATGCGCTTCCAGACTGAGGCGCGGGCGCCAAAGCCCCTGTCATCGCGAGGAGCGTAGCGACGTGGCGATCCAAAGCGTCAGACCTCAAAGTCTGGATTGCCGCGCTTCGCTCGCAATGACGGGGCAGGGATTGCCGCGCTTCGCTCGCAATGACGGGGCAAGGATTGCTGCGCTTCGCTCGCAATGACGGAAGCGGGGTTTCGTCGGGTTTTCTATTTGAAGGTGTGGACGGCGCCGAAATTGATGTCGTAGTCCATCATCAGCTCTTCGCCGTTTTTGATGGCGCGCAGGGTGATGAGCTGGCCGTTTTTCTTGTAAACGACGTTGGGCGTTTTGGAATGGTTCAAGTAAACGGCCATATTCATCGAGTTCAGGCCGATACCGGGCACGAAGACGTGGTCGTCGTCGTAATAGCAAAACATCTTGATTTCCTTGCGCACGCCGCGCGGCAGGGCTTTGATTTCCTTGTGCGTGTAGGCGATTTCGTCAAACTTCAGGCGCGAGCGCATGGGATTGACGTCTTTGGGTATGGCGCGTATCGCAAAAACACCTATTCCGTGCACCGGTGACACCCCCAGATGGCAATAAACCTCTTGGCTAAGGTGTTCGAAGAGTTTTTTCTTGGATATGGGCATGGAGTGTGCGATAAAGAGGTATTCAGGGCAAAAAGCCGCTATTGAGTGGCAAAGGAATGGTACACCGAGCCAAGGCCTGCGGGCCGACGCCGAGTGGCCCAGCGGACATGGTTGGAGAGCACGAGATGAAAAAGCTGTTTACCAATGACTGCATCATTGTGGACAATTACCTGAGCGAAGAGGTGTGCCAGCGCTGGGAAAAGAAAATCCTCAGCCAACTCGACATATTTGGCGCCGATGTAGAGCCGGCCTATGGGCAAATGGCGGCCTACTACGGAATGATAGAGGCCGGGCTCAATGAGAGTTATTACCGTTTTGCCCAGAAGCACAACAAATACCTGCTCAAGGAATTTCCAGAAGTCGCTAGCGTAATTGCCGATGCCGGGCGCCTGATTTTGAGCCACTCGGGCCTCAAACCCGACGCCCTGCCAGTGGTGCCGCGGGACAAAAAATATTTTCAGATTGGCGGCTTTAACCTGCAATTGCACAGCTGGAATCTGTACAACATCCACACCGATACCGAGGGGCTGCTGCAATACCCGGCCAGTATTTTTGAGGAAAAGACCCGGGCTTATTCCTGCGTGGTGTCTATCAAACGCACGGCGCAGCACACCAAAGACCGGGGCGGCGACCTCGATATCTGGCGCCAGCGGGTGCTGGCCGACGAGCTAGAAGGCTTTTACAAGCGGGACGGATATTCAGCCCGGTCCAACAAACTGCGCGAAAAAGTGCCCTACACCGTTGGTAATTTGGTGCTGTTTGACAGCTTTATGCCGCACGTGGTGATTCCCTTCAAAGTCAAAAAGCAGGACGACCGGCGCATTTCTTTTGTGGTGCACTTCAATTACCGCAAACACACCGAGCGCAACCCGTTTGCGCACCTGGAATATTGGTACTAAATTGTTGCCGAACTGGTTCTAAAAGGGCCGCCCTGCCCTGCGTTTTAAATCTCTAAGCGACGCAAGCCGGTGGCACCTTGCGCGTCAAAGGTTTTTTCCACTATGCCAGCGCCCTGCGCGCGCATCCGCACCACGGTACTGGCGCGGGTGCCGTAGTCGGGCGTCTGGATAAAGATGGGCGACAAAGCACGTTCCAGCGCAAGCGGAACCCCGGTGGCCGGCAGATCGGCGTCCCCCGCCACTTCGCGGTGGTCCAGCAAGGCTAGCAGGTGTTCGGGGTCCGTTTCAGGGTCGGGGTCGGGCTCTGAACAGCTGAAGTGGCCGTGCAAGCTTTGGGTGAGCCGCTGCAGCTTGGGCCACGGCGTGTTAAAGCCCGCATTGGACACCGCGCCAATGCCGGGCGGAAGCAGCAGGGTGCGGCCCGTGTGGCTCTCAAAACCTAGCAGCGCCGTGCCGTCAAACAGCAAGAGATTGAAGGGGTTGAAGAGGCTGGCGCGGAGCTGCAATTGCTCCAAAAACTCAGCAGCGCTGCTGCCAGACTGCAAAAAATCGGGCACCAGCGTGCCGCGCGTGGGCGCATTCTTGGACCCCAAGCCGGGTTCGCGAAAGTTGGTGATGGCGGCGAAGCGGCTTGGACTGCCTAAGCCCAGTCCGCGTCCCAAACCCAGCCAAGTGCCACCCGCCTGTGCGTCTTTGCCTGCCAGCACCTGACCGCAAGGCCAGGCGTGCAGCGCTAAGGCGGGGCGGGCGTAAAACTCGTCGCGGTTGGCCAGCACCAGCAGCGGCAGCGCGCCGCCGGGCTGCCAGTTCCAGGCAATCAGGCACATGGCGCCAAGCGCAGCGTGCGCATCAGTAGCCCGGCCTGAAACAAGGCGCCAGCCGTCTTAGAAGTTGAGCGCGCGCTTGTCCACCGCCAAAGCGGCTTCCTTGGTCGCCTCAGACAGCGAAGGGTGCGCGTGGCAAATGCGGGCAATGTCTTCGCTACTGGCGCGAAACTCCATCGCCACCACGGCCTCGGCGATCAGCTCGCTGGCCTGGGGGCCGACGATGTGCACGCCCAAGATCTCGTCGGTAGTGGCGTCGGCCAAGACTTTGACCATGCCAGTGGTATCGCCCAGCGCCCGGGCGCGCCCGTTGGCCAGAAAGGGGAAGGTACCGGCCTTGAAAGCCACGCCATCGGCCTTGAGCTGCTGCTCGGTGCGGCCCACCCAGGCGATCTCGGGGCTGGTGTAAATCACCCAGGGCACGGTGTTGAAGTTGACATGCCCGTGCTGGCCGGCAATGCGTTCGGCCACGGCCACGCCCTCTTCCTCGGCCTTGTGCGCCAGCATGGGACCGCGCACCACGTCGCCCACGGCCCAGATGCCGGGGACATTGGTTTTGCAATCTGCGTCCACCACAATCGCGCCGCGCTCGTCCAGAGCCAGGCCCACGGCAGTGGCGTTCAGGCCGATGGTGTTAGGCACGCGGCCGATGCTGACAATGAGCTTGTCGGCGTCGAGCACCAGGGCTTCGCCCTTGGCGTTGGTGTAAGCCACAGACACGCCTTTTTTGCCGACCTTGATGTCGCCCACTTGCACGCCGAGCTCGATTTTCAGGCCCTGCTTGTCAAAGGCTTTTTTGGCTTCTTTGGCGATTTGCTGGTCAACAGCACCCAAGAATGTGGGCAGGCCCTCAAGAATAGTGACGTCCGCACCCAGGCGGCGCCA
>CAMDHS010000108.1 GCA_945898115.1 Comamonas sp. lk | reverse complement strand
CCCACTCTTGGTCAACTTCTGGGCCACCTGGTGCCCGCCCTGTGTGGAAGAACTTCCGCTAATTAACGCCTTCTACCAAGAAAACAAAGGCAAGGGCTGGCAAGTTCTAGGTTTGGCGGTAGACAAGCCAGCATTGGTCAAGACATTTCTCACCAAAACACCCTTGGCTTTTCCAGTGGGCATGGCGGGTTTGGATGGCACCGACCTGAGCCGCAAGTTGGGCAATCTGGCCGGTGGCTTGCCCTTTACCGTCGCGCTCGACAGCGCGGGTGGCATTATTCAACGCAAGATGGGACAGGTGAGCGCCGACGATCTGCGGGCATTGGGTGGTCTAAAATAGCAGCGATGGCGGCGCTGGATGCGCCACGTATGATGCGTAAGTTTCTGGCAAATTAGCAGAACTTATGCACAAATAAATTCCGATAGCATGTTTTAAGCTATTCTCAGGCTTAGTCGCAGCCTTCTGACCAACCGCTTTGGGAGACCCCATGGATTTACGAAAACTCAAAACCCTGATTGACCTGGTATCGGACTCCAATGTATCCGAACTCGAAATTACCGAAGCCGAAGGCAAGGTTCGCATTGTCAAGGGTTCTAACGTGGTGATGCAAGGCTACGCGCCAGCGCAAATGCAGATGGCCCCTATGGCCCAGGCGCCCGCTGCGGTTGCCGCACCAGCAGCGCCTGCAGAAGCTGCAGCGCCAGAAGCCCCGGCCCTGCACGCAGTCAAGTCCCCCATGGTGGGCACGTTCTACCGCTCAGCCTCGCCCGGCGCCAAATCCTTTGTCGAAGTGGGCGACACCGTCAAGGTGGGTGACACCATTTGCATCATCGAGGCCATGAAGATCCTCAACGAAATTGAAGCCGATAAGGCCGGCAAGGTCGTCCAGGTCCTGTGCGAAAACGGCCAGGCGGTGGAATACGGGCAATCTTTGCTGACCATTGAATAGACCGGCGCACCCATGTTCAAAAAAATCCTGATCGCCAACCGCGGCGAGATCGCCCTCAGAATCCAGCGCGCCTGCCGCGAGTTGGGTGTCAAGGCGGTCATGGTGTATTCCGAGGCCGACCGCGACGCCAAATACGTGCGCCTGGCCGAAGAAGCCGTCTGCATTGGCCCGGCCGCGTCCAACCTCAGCTACCTCAATATGCCGGCGATTATTTCGGCGGCCGAAGTCACCGACGCCGAAGCCATTCACCCCGGCTACGGCTTCCTTAGCGAAAACGCCGACTTTGCCGAACGCGTGGAGAAAAGCGGCTTCCAGTTCATTGGCCCCTCGCCCGATTCGATCCGGCTCATGGGCGACAAGGTTTCGGCCAAGCAGGCCATGATCCGCGCAGGCGTCCCCTGCGTGCCTGGCTCTGAAGGCGAACTGCCCGACGACCCGTCGCAAATTCGGCGCATTGCCAAAACTGTGGGCTACCCCGTCATTATCAAGGCCGCAGGCGGCGGCGGCGGACGCGGCATGCGCGTGGTACATACCGAAGCCGCGCTGATCAACGCTGTGTCCATGACCAAGGCCGAAGCGGGTGCGGCCTTTGGCAACCCGGCGGTGTATATGGAGAAGTTTCTCCAAAACCCGCGCCACATCGAAATCCAAATCCTGGCCGACACCTTCAAAAACGCGGTCTATCTGGGTGAGCGCGATTGCTCTATGCAGCGGCGCCACCAAAAGATCTTGGAGGAAGCACCGGCGCCCGGCATCAACCGCAAGCTGATCGAACGCATTGGCGAGCGCTGCGTCACTGCCTGCAAAAAGATGGGCTACCGGGGCGCGGGCACGTTTGAGTTTCTGTACGAGGCCGGCGAGTTCTATTTCATTGAGATGAACACCCGCGTGCAAGTGGAGCACCCCGTCACGGAAATGGTCACCGGCATTGACATCGTCAAAACCCAGATCATGGTGGCGGCTGGCGAAAAACTGCCGTTCACCCAGCGCCAGATCACCATCAGTGGCCACGCCATTGAGTGCCGGATCAACGCCGAAGACCCCTACAAATTCACGCCCTCGCCCGGGCGCATCACCACCTGGCACGCCCCCGGCGGCCCCGGCGTGCGGGTGGATTCGCACATCTACACCAATTACTTTGTGCCGCCGAACTACGACTCCATGATCGGCAAGCTCATTGTCCACGGCGACACGCGCGAGCAGGCCCTGGCGCGCATGCGCACGGCCCTGCTGGAAACTGCCGTCGAAGGCATCAACACCAATATCCCCTTGCACCGCGAACTGATGGTGGACGCCAAGTTCATGGCCGGGGGCACCAATATCCATTATCTGGAACATTGGCTGGAGCAGCACAAGCGCTGACACACACCATGTTTGAACTGCGCCTGATGTGCCCGGAGAGCCGGGTCGAAGCGGTGAGCGAGGCACTCGATGCCCTGGACGCCCTGAGCGTGAGCGTGGAAGACGCCGACGCCCAGACCGACGCAGAAGTCGCCCTGTTTGGCGAACCCGGCATGCCCGCCCCCAAAGACGGCTGGCAACGCTCGCGCCTGACGGCCCTGTTTCCCGAGGAGGCAGCGGCCACGCAGGCCGGCGCGCTGCTGCAGGCGCAAGATTTTTTTGAAGGCTGCCAGGTCCTGGGCACCAGCGCCGTGCCTGACCAAGACTGGGTGCGCCTGACGCAATCGCAATTCGCGCCGGTCGATATCACGCCCACGTTCTGGATTGTGCCGACCTGGCACGCGCTGCCCGAGGCTGCGCGCGAGGTGATTCGCCTGGACCCCGGACTGGCCTTTGGCACCGGCACCCACCCCACCACCCGCATGTGCCTGCGCTGGATTGCCAGCCACCCTATGCCCGCGCAGGTGCTGGACTACGGTTGCGGCTCGGGCATTTTGGCTATTGCTGCGGCCAAGTTTGGCGCGACCCAAGTGATGGCCGTGGACATTGACCCGGCAGCGGTCGAATCCACCGAACTCAATGCCAGCACCAACGCAGTCACGCTCAGCGCGGGCCTGCCCGACCAGGCCCAAGGCCACTACGGCGTGGTGCTGGCAAACATTCTGGCCTCACCACTCAAGGTGCTCGCGCCCTTGCTGTGCGCCCATGTGGCGCCAGGCGGGCGCTTGGTGCTGGCCGGTATTTTGGAGCGCCAGGCCGACGAGCTAAAGCAAGCCTACGCGCCCTACTGCCAGCTTGAAGTATCCGACGCCCAAGAGGGCTGGATACTGATGACGGCGGCGGTGTAAGCCTGCCGCTGCGCTTTCCATCCTGTTTTTAGGAAGCCGCAATGAACCTGACCACCCACTGCCCCCGCTGCGCTACGGCCTTTTTGGTGACGCAAGAGCAGTTGGGCGAGGCCCAGGGCTGGGTGCGCTGCGGCATGTGCCAAGAAGTCTTTATCGCCCAAGCCCACACCGCAGCGCCGCCCCAGGCCCTGCCGATGGAAGCACCGTTGCCACACCAGCAAGAGGCGCTGCATACCGACGAGCCCCCCCTGGATGACGCCGGCGCCACCGACCAGACGACAGCATCGACGACCACGCCAAAGCCCAAGCTGGCCAGCCGACCCGAGCCAAGGCAGGCGCCACCCGATCGCCCTGCCCCGCCAAGTGCTGCGACACGCATGCGGGCCAAAACAGGGCGCTGGTTGCTGGCCACACTGCCCGTCTTGCTGGTCCTTCAAATCGGGCTGCAAGCGCGCCACTCCTTGGTCGACACTTTTCCCCATGCTGCATCCCAGCTGCAGTCGCTGTGCCCCAGCGGGCATTGCGGCTTGCGCCAAATCAGCGCTGTCGCCATAGAAGACTCCAGTTTCACCACCACCGGGCCCAATCTGTTTCACCTCAGCGCCATGGTCGCCAACCGCTCGGACCTGGTGCTGGACGCGCCGTTGCTGGCACTGACCCTGACCGACTCGGCCGACCAGGTGCTCGCGCGCAAGGTCTATTCACCGCAAGACTGGGGTGCAGACGGCGCCACCTTGGCCGGTGCGACTCGGACTCCGGCAGCACTGTGGATCCAGTGGGGAGACGCTTCCAACACGCAGCACGTGGTGGGCTACCGGTTGCAGGCTTTTTACCCCTAACTGGGATTTGCATGCGCCCATAAAAAAGCCCGACATCTTTGGCAGATGCCGGGCTCTGGAGAGCAGCACTTAAACGATTAAGGTTTTTTTGCGCTTGGAAAAGGCCATGCAGCCTTGGGGTTAAGCGTCGTCTGCGCAGGCGCAGGTGCTGGCTTTTTGGCAGCGGCTTTCTTTGCAGGTGGTGCAGCCTTCTTAGCAGGTGCGGCCTTTTGGGCAGGAGCTGCCTTCTTCGCTGGAGCTGCAGCTTTGGCGGGTGCAGCTTTTTTGGCTGGCGCAGCCTTTTTAGCCACTGCTTTTTTCGCTGGAGCCTTAGCGGCGGGCGCTGCCTTCTTGGCTGCCGCTTTTTTGGCTGGAGCCGCTTTTTTCGCTGGCGCTGCTTTGGCGGGTGCCGCCTTCTTTGCTGCTACTTTTTTAGCCGGCGCTGCCTTTGCGGGTGCTGCTTTTTTTGCAACGGCTTTTTTTGCCGGAGCTTTCACAGCGGCCTTGGCAGGTGCTGCCTTGGCGGGAGCTGCTTTTTTAGCAATGACTTTTTTAGCCGGTGCGGGCGCTGCAGCAGGTGCAGCTTTCTTTGCGACCACTTTGGTTGCGGGAGCAGCCTTTTTTGCGGCCGGTTTTTTTGCAGTTGCCATAATTTTCTCCTTGATCAGATTACAAAGAGCACTTTTTGCCTATCAACAGCAAAAAGAGATTCATGTGGTTGGGCAGGGTCCCAGCAACATGAACTCGGGACCACAGCCGCCCCGCCACGCACAGGGGCAGTGGGGGCTGTGAAATATGCAAATCCAGAATCAAAGCCTTAGTCCCAAGACAAGGCTCCGCCGGATTGGTATTCAATAACGCGGGTTTCAAAGAAATTGCGTTCTTTCTTCAAATCGATCATCTCGCTCATCCAGGGGAAAGGATTTTCCTCATGGGGGTACAGCGCCTCCAGACCGATCTGGGTGGCACGGCGATTGGCGATGTAACGCAGGTAGCCCTTGAACATGGACGCGTTCATGCCCAGCACGCCACGCGGCATGGTGTCTTCGGCGTAACGGTATTCAAGTTCCACGGCCTGTTCAAACAGACCCTTGATTTCGACCTTGAACTCAGGCGTCCAGAGTTGGGGGTTTTCGGCCTTGAGCTGGTTGATCAGGTCGATGCCGAAATTGCAATGCATGGACTCGTCGCGCAAGATGTACTGGTACTGTTCTGCAGCGCCCGTCATCTTGTTTTGGCGGCCCAGCGCCAGGATTTGCGTGAAGCCAACGTAGAAGAACAGGCCTTCCATCAGGCAGGCAAACACGATCAGCGACTTGAGCAGGGTCTGGTCGGTCTCGGGCGTGCCGGTGTGGAAATGCGGATCCATGATCGCTTCGATGAAGGGGATCAGGAACTGGTCCTTGTCGCGGATAGACTTGACTTCGTTATAGGCGCTAAAAATCTCGCCTTCGTCCAGGCCCAGCGACTCCACGATGTACTGGTAGGCATGCGTGTGGATCGCCTCTTCGAAGGCCTGGCGCAGCAAAAACTGGCGGCATTCAGGCGCAGTGATATGGCGGTAAGTGCCCAAGACGATGTTGTTGGCAGCCAGCGAATCAGCCGTCGTGAAGAAGCCCAGATTGCGCTTGATGATGCGGCGCTCGTCCTCGGTCAGGCCGTTGGGGTCTTTCCACAACGCGATGTCACGCGTCATGTTCACCTCTTGCGGCATCCAGTGGTTGGCGCAAGTGGCCAGGTATTTTTCCCAGGCCCATTTGTACTTGAAGGGCACCAACTGGTTGACGTCGGTCTTGCCGTTGATGATGCGCTTGTCAGAGGCTTTGACGCGGCGGCTTGAGGCTTCGGCAAATGCCACGGCAGCCGTGGCCGTCGTCGGCTCAAAGCCCGCGCCGAAGGTCGGAGTCGTCGCCACTTTGGGGCTGGCAGGCGGCGCAAAAAAAGCGTCGGCGGGGTCGCGCGCAAAAACATTTTGCGCTGCAGGTTTGATGTCTTCTTCCCAGGTCAGCATAGAGTTTTCCAATTGGCAGATTATGCGATCAGGCGCACAAAATTAATAGCTTTTGTGCGCTGTATTGCAGATTTAATTGACGCAGCACATGCTGCGCCGCAAGGTTTATTGGCACGACTCGCAAGTCGGGTCGTCTACGCCGCAAAATTTGATGTCGGTGGCTGCGCTTGCGCTCAGGGTCATTTGCTGTTGCGCAGCCGCTGCGGCTGCTTCCAGCAAAGACGACAAGAGCGCGCTAGCGGTAGGCGCCGACTCCGAAGACACCGAGTTCATGCGCCCCGAACTCACCGTGGATTTCTCGGCGTGCGTGGCCGACATGGTGCGCAGGTAGTACGTGGTTTTCAGGCCACGGACCCAGGCCAGCTTGTAGGTGTCGTCCAGCTTTTTGCCCGAGGCACCAGCCATGTAGATGTTGAGCGACTGCGCCTGGTCAATCCACTTCTGGCGGCGCGCGGCGGCCTCGACCAGCCAGCGGGTTTCCACCTCAAAGGCGGTGGCGTAGAGCTGCTTGATCTCGTGCGGCACGCGGTCCATGGGGCTCAGCGAGCCGTCGAAATGTTTCAGGTCCATCACCATCACGTCGTCCCACAGGCCGATGCGCTTGAGGTCGCGCACCAGGTAGCTGTTGACCACCGTGAACTCGCCCGACAAATTGGACTTGACCGACAGGTTGCCAAAGCAGGGCTCAATAGACGCGTCCACGCCAATGATGTTGGAGATGGTGGCCGTGGGAGCAATTGCCACACAGTTGGAATTGCGCATACCGTCTTTGGCGATCTTGCGGCGCAGCGCGTCCCAGTCCATGGTGCTAGAGCGGTCCACTTCCACATAGCCGCCGCGCGCCTTGGCCAGCATGTCCAGAGTGTCAAAAGGCAAGATGCCCTGGTCCCACAAAGAACCTTTGAAGCTGGAATAGCTGCCGCGTTCGCGCGCCAGTTCGGTCGAAGCCCAGTAGGCGTAGTAGCTCACCGCTTCCATGGATGTATCGGCAAAGCCGACCGCCGCTTCGCTGGCATAAGGAATGCGCAACTCGTACAGGCTGTCCTGGAAGGCCATGATGCCTAAGCCCACAGGGCGGTGGCGCATATTGGAGTCCCGGGCCTTTTTGACCGCGTAGTAGTTGATGTCGATCACGTTGTCGAGCATGCGCATCGCGGTGGTGATGGTGCGCTTGAGTTTCTCGTGGTCGAGCTTGCCGTCTTTCAAATGCTGCAGCAAGTTGACCGAACCCAGGTTGCACACGGCGGTTTCCGTGTCCGAGGTGTTGAGCGTAATTTCGGTGCACAGGTTACTGGAATGGACCACGCCGGCGTGCTGCTGGGGCGAACGTACATTGCAGGCGTCCTTGAAGGTAATCCAGGGGTGGCCGGTTTCAAACAGCATGGTCAGCATCTTGCGCCACAGGTCGGCGGCTTCCACCACGCGCGAGGGCTTGATCAGGCCTTGGGCGGCTTGCTGCTCGTAAGCGACATAGGCTTTTTCAAAGTCGGCCCCGAATTTGTCGTGCAGGTCGGGCACGTTGGATGGCGAGAACAGCGTCCACTGGCCCTTCTCCATCACGCGGCGCATGAACAGATCGGGCACCCAGTTGGCGGTGTTCATGTCATGGGTGCGGCGGCGGTCGTCGCCGGTGTTTTTGCGCAGCTCCAGGAATTCTTCGATGTCCAGATGCCAGGTTTCCAGGTAAGTACAGACCGCGCCTTTGCGCTTGCCGCCCTGGTTGACCGCCACAGCGGTGTCGTTGACGACCTTGAGGAAAGGCACCACGCCTTGGGACTCGCCGTTGGTGCCCTTGATACGCGAACCCAGGGCGCGCACGCGGGTCCAGTCGTTGCCAAGGCCGCCGGCAAACTTCGACAACAAGGCGTTTTCCTTGATGGACTCGTAAATGCCGTCCAGATCGTCGGGCACGGTGGTCAGGTAGCAAGAGGACAGCTGCGAGCGCAGGCCGCCGCTGTTGAAAAGCGTGGGCGTGCTGGACATAAAGTCAAAGGACGACAGCACTTCGTAGAACTCGATGGCGCGGGCTTCGCGGTCGGTCTCGTTGAGCGACAAGCCCATTGCCACGCGCATAAAGAAAGCCTGGGGCAACTCGATACGGTTTTTTTCGTGGTGCAAGAAATAGCGGTCGTACAGGGTTTGGAGGCCCAGGTAATCAAACTGCAGGTCGCGCTCGGCTTTCAGTGCTGCGCCCAGGCGCGCCAAGTCGAACTGCATCATTTTTTCGTCAAGCAATTCGTAGCCCACGGCCTTTTTGATGTAGTCGGGGAAGTAGTCTGCGTAGGCCTGCTGCATGTCGGCAGTGGCTACGTCGCGGCCCAGCACTTCGCGCGAAATGGTGTGAAACAGCAATCGCGCCGTGGCGTAGGTGTAGTCGGGGTCTTTTTCGATCAGGGTACGGGCGGCCAAGATGGAGGCCTTGAACACCTCGTCCATGGGCACGCCGTCGTACAGATTGCGCATGGTCTCGGCGATGATGGGCTCGGCCTTGACGTCTGCGCCCAGGCCGAAGCAGGCGGTCTCGATGCGCTGCGTCATGGCGCGCAGGTCCAGCGCCACGCGCTGGCCATGGTCGATCACGTGCAAGGTGGGGGCGGCCGGGGCGGCGTCGGCCACTTGCTTGGCACGCTCCTGAGTACGGCGTTCGCGGTACAGCACGTAGGCGCGTGCCACTTCGTGGTTGCCCACACGCATCAAGCCCAGTTCTACCTGGTCTTGCACGTCTTCAATATGGAAGGTGCCGCCGCCCGGACGCGAGCGCATCAGCGCGCGCATGACTTGCTGGGTCAGGACTTCGACGTTTTCGCGCACGCTGGCCGAGGCCGCGCCCTGGGTGCCATGGACGGCGAGCGAGGCCTTCATGATGGCCACAGCGATCTTGTTGGGCTCAAAGGCGACCACTGCGCCGTTGCGCCGAATGATCTGGTAGCTCGACAGCGCGCTGGAACTGGCGGCATCCGACGGATGGCCGCCCAGCACCGTGGCGATCGGCGCTGCAGGAGACAAGGAGGTAAGAGTTTGCATGGATTCCTTTTGCTATTGGTATTTTTATCAAAAAACTGGCTTTTCCGAGCGATCGATGGCGGGAACAAGCGCCTAGCCTAAAACTGAGAAAGCACTATATCTGGTGTGTGGCGGGTACGCAAGCCACTACCGGTAGTGTAGCGCCTGCAAATTTCACGCTCTGGTATGCGAAGTGCGCCAGATGAATAAATTAGGTAAAGCCGCCCTGGTTTTCCGCTGGGAATACGACTTGGCAAGGCGCGCCAATGCGAATAGAGGGACAAATCCCTCAGGATTTACCGGCCTTGGAAGCGGTTTTGCCGCTGCACACCCCGTGTTTGTTGGCTTTGTCGGTCTGTCGACAGTGAATATGTCAATTTCAATTGCAGCAAATCATCAGTAGTGTCCGGTTAAAAAGTGAACAAATTCAACTGGTTACCGTCGGACGGGTTGTCGATTGAGTTGCCATCGAGCTGCAAGGCGCTTGAAACCTCGGTTTTCTCGAATACCGAGACCGACAAAATCTGTAGCAAAGTGTAGAG
>CAMDHS010000107.1 GCA_945898115.1 Comamonas sp. lk | reverse complement strand
TGGAGCGCGCGGGCGTGGCGCCAGAGCAAGTCAATGAGGTGCTGTTTGGCAACTGCCTGATGGCCGGCCAGGGCCAGGCCCCGGCGCGGCAGGCGGCGTTCAAGGGCGGTTTGCCCATCAGCGCGGGCGCGGTCACGCTGTCCAAAATGTGTGGCTCGGGCATGCGCGCGGCCATGTTTGCGCACGACATGCTGGCCGCTGGCAGCGCCGACGTGCTGGTGGCCGGCGGCATGGAAAGCATGACCAACGCGCCGTATTTGCTACCCAAGGCGCGCGGCGGTTACCGCATCGGCCACGACCGCATTTTTGACCACATGATGCTCGACGGCCTGGAAGACGCCTACGAAGCCGGCCGCTCCATGGGCACCTTTGGCGAAGACTGCGCCGCCAAATACGGCTTTACCCGCGCCCAACAAGACGCATTTGCCACCACCAGCGTGCAGCGCTCCCAGGCCGCCACCCAGTCGGGCGCGTTTGCCGCCGAGATCACGCCAGTGGCCGTCAAAACCCGCGCGGGCGAGACCGTTATTTCGATCGACGAAGGCCCGGGCAAGGTCAAGCTCGACAAGATTCCCACGCTCAAAGCGGCGTTCAAAAAAGACGGCACCATCACGGCGGCCAGCAGCTCCAGCATCAACGATGGTGCTGCCGCTTTGGTGATGATGCGCGCGTCCACTGCTGCCAAACTGGGCTGCAAGCCCCTGGCCAAAATCGTCAGCCACGCGGTGCACGCGCAAGAACCCAACTGGTTTGCCACCGCCCCCGTGGGCGCGGTGAACAAGGCGTTGGCCAAAGCCGGCTGGGCGGTCAAAGACGTGGACTTGTGGGAAGTCAACGAGGCCTTCGCCGTGGTGCCCATGGCGCTGATGCACGACCTGCAACTCAGCCACGACATCGTCAACGTCAACGGCGGCGCCTGCGCCTTAGGCCACCCGATCGGCGCGTCTGGCGCCCGCATCATGGTCACGCTGATCCATGCGCTCAAGGCGCGTGGCCTGAAAAAAGGTGTGGCGACTTTGTGCATTGGCGGGGGCGAGGGTACGGCGGTGGCGCTGGAAATTTTGTAAGCCACACCGGCGCTCACGTTCCTCTTTCTTCTTTGTTTCACCGCTAGGCCCCCATGCTCCTGACATCCGACCAAGAATCCGTGCGCGACGCGGTGCGCGCTTTTGCCCAAGCCGAGTTGTGGCCGCATGCCGCGCGCTGGGACAAGGAACATACCTTTCCCAAAGACGTGCACAAAGGCTTGGCTGCGCTGGGCGCCTATGGCATTTGCGTGCCCGAAGAGTTTGGCGGCGCGCAGATGGACTATTTGACGTTGGCCGTGGTGCTGGAAGAAATTGCCGCAGGCGACGGCGGCACCAGCACGGTGATCAGCGTGACCAATTGCCCGGTCAACGCCATCTTGCTGCGCTACGGCAACGCGGCGCAAAAAAAGCAGTGGCTCACGCCCCTGGCCCAGGGCGAGATGCTGGGTGCGTTTTGCCTGACCGAGCCGCACGTGGGTTCGGATGCGTCGAGCCTGCGCACCACGGCGGTGAAGGACGGTGATGAATACGTGATCAACGGCGTCAAGCAGTTCATCACCAGCGGCAAAAACGGCGACGTGGCCATCGTGATTGCCGTCACCGACAAGGGCGCGGGCAAGCGCGGCATGAGCGCCTTCTTGGTGCCGACCAAGGCGCCGGGCTATGTGGTGGCGCGGCTAGAAGACAAGCTAGGCCAGCACAGCAGCGACACGGCGCAAATCAACTTTGACAACTGCCGCATTCCGGCCGAGAACCTGATTGGCAAAGAAGGCGAGGGCTACGGCATCGCCCTGGGCGGCCTGGAAGGCGGACGCATCGGCATTGCCGCGCAAAGCGTGGGCATGGCGCGCAGCGCCTTTGAGGTGGCGCTGGCCTATTCCAAAGACCGCCAAAGCTTTGGCCAGCCCATCTTCAACCACCAGGCGGTGGGCTTTCGCTTAGCAGACTGCGCCACGCAGATCGAGGCCGCCCGCCAGCTCATCTGGCACGCCGCCGCCCTGCGCGACGCCGGACGCCCCTGCCTGAAAGAAGCCGCCATGGCCAAGCTGTTTGCCAGCGAAATGGCCGAACAAGTGTGCAGCGTCGCCATCCAGACCCTGGGCGGCTACGGCTATGTGAGCGACTTTCCGGTGGAGCGCATTTACCGGGATGTGCGGGTGTGCCAGATTTATGAGGGCACGAGCGACGTGCAGAAGATCATTATTCAGCGGGGGCTGGGTTAGGGTCTTAGGCGGCGGGTGCAGCTTTGGGGCCACGCAAAAACCGCGTCAGTGGAATTTCTTGAAATAGCTCTTTGCCATTCCCTCACCTAGCAGTGGCTCCAGCGCCTTGGAACATGCATCGGCCAATTCTGCCGATGTGGCGGTGGGACCCAGACCAGAAAATATTCGGTTCACTCGGTCTTGTGCACCGTCGCCATAGAACTCCTGAAACACTTCTGCAGCGTGGCGTTTGAGCATGTTGGAGCCAGTTGACTTTGCCACGTCCGGTGCTGGGTTGGGCGGTGCGTCAAAAGCCGATCCTTCCATCAAAAACAACAGTTGATCCGGCGGCATCAGGGGTTCGGTGTTGGACAGTGCGTCTTCTCGCATCGCAAACCAGCGAACCTTGACCATGGTTTGGGCATCAAGCAATTGCGTCAGGGCCGCCGCCCCGCTGCGGCCCGCGTACTCGCAGCCCAGCAGCTTGCCGCGGCAAAACAACAGGGAAAAGACCTTGTTGATGGGCTCGGCGCTGATGCCGTTCTCGGGCTCGGCTGCGGCGCTTCCAGAAACCGAGCCCGTACGCTTGGCTGCGGCGACATCACGCAACAAGGCCTGAAATTCGGATTTCATTGCGTTGTCCGGTCGCCGAAATCACTCACTGCGTTTGCCGAAACCCGCAACAAGGGACTGGATTCCAAGAATCAGCGCTAAGAAGCCAGCCAGGATAATGACCCGATGAACGAGTTCATTGAGGTGCTCTTCCATGCCGTGTTGCAGGGACAGCGTTTCAATCACGTGGGCAATTCCCAGAATCATGGCGCCCACCACAATCCGGTTCACGCTGCTGCTCAGAGCGCCTCCCAGTCGCAATTTCACTACCGTGATAGCCATCCAGACCGCAGCGGCGATCAGGAGAAAATCCATTGCATGGTTCGCCAGTGGAATAAGTGAAGAGTTGTCCATTGTGTTTTTTCCCTGTAAGTGTTGAAAATAGTGTCGGTAAGGTGCCCTGCATTTACCCCAAGGCTCCAGTGCACCCCAGTTGTGAGCCCGTCATATGAGCGCTGTCACGTTTTTGCAAACCACTCATACAAATTATCAAAACAGCTACGATACAAGTTTTGATTTGAAATAAAAGGTGCTATCGCCTTAGCCGCCAACTGATCCCGGGTTTAGATCAGTGTGACAATGCTGTTGCAGCTAATTGAGTCGCAAAGGACCCCCGCATGCCCATCACCAAAGGTTTTCGCCAACTCGTAGACGAAGCTAACTCCCAGATCACCACCTATACCGTTGCGCAGGTGCTTGCGCGCCTGCAAGACCCGACGGTGCAACTGGTGGACATTCGCGATATGCGCGAGCTGGAGCGCGAGGGCACGATTGACGGCGCGGTGCTGGCGCCGCGCGGCATGCTGGAGTTTTGGGTGGACCCGGCGTCGCCCTATTTCAAGCCGGTTTTTGGCGACGAGAGCAAAGAATTCATCTTGTTTTGCGCCGCCAGCTGGCGCAGCGCGCTGGCCGCCAAGGCGCTGCAAGACATGGGCATGACCAATGTGGCCCACATCGACGGCGGCTTTGCCCAATGGGTGAAAGAGGGCGCGCCCACCCTCACTTTGGAAGAGGCAAAAGCCAAGCGACACGCCAAGGCATGAGGCCGCTGGCGCTTACTCAGCCTTGCCCGTGCGGCGGAGTGGCCGATATCGGCGTATCCGCAATCGCAGCCAAGCCTGGGCGCAAGCCCTCAACGAAAGCAGCGCTGGCTTACGGCCAGTGCTGCGGCCGCTGGCTGGAAGCGGACGCGACCCAAGGCCCGTTCGCGCCCAATGCCGAATTGCTAATGCGTTCGCGCTACAGCGCTTTTGTGCTGGAGCGCGAAGCCTATTTGCGCGCCACCTGGCAAGCGGGCCATCGCCCGGCCCACATTGCATTTGAACCCGGTGTGAAGTGGCTGGGGCTGGAAGTGCGTGACTACCGCGTCACCAGCGCAGACACTGCCGAGGTGGAGTTTGTGGCCCGGCAAAAGCCGATGACCGGCCCCGCCACGCGCTTGCACGAGCGCAGCCGCTTTGTGCTCGAAGGTGGGCGCTGGCTGTACTTGGACGGCGTGCAGTTTTAGCCGCTTGTCTGCGGGCCGGGCGCTGCTGCGTCGGTCTTACCGTAGGCTCAGGCCGCCAGCCGGTTGTGCAAGGGCGCGATGCGTGCCAGTTCGTCGGTCATGGTGGCGCTTGCGATTTTTAAATCGTAGTCCGACTGCAAATTCAGCCAATATTGTGGACTTTGCCCGAACGCGTGGCCCAGACGTAGCGCAAGTTCGGCTGTGACTGGGCGCTCTTCGCGCACCAGGTGCGAAATGCGCATCGAAGAAATACCCAAGGTCCTGGCCAGGGCTGCTTGCGTCATGCCCAAATCTTCCAGCGCCTCGCGGATGTATTCGCCGGGGTGAATAGGCGGCAAGCCATTGGTGGTGCGTTCCATAGTGCGTGTGCCTTAGTGGTAATCGATGATTTCGACGCCAAACGCGTCGCTGTCAACAAAGCGAAAACAAATGCGCCATTGGTCGTTGATGCGCAAACTCCATTGGCCGTCCCGGTCACCGTGAAGTGCCTCTAAGCGGCTGGCTGGCGGAAACCGCAGGTCTTCCACCGTCACGGCATGTTCGAGCTGGTTCAAACGCAACAGTGCGCGGCGCAATATGCTGGGCGGCAATTTGCGCGACTTGCCCGTGCGAAACAGGTTTTCGGTTTCTTTGTCGGCAAAGCTGCGCAGCATGGGTCGAATGATAAACAATTTGTTTATCCGCGGCAATTAAACCCTCTGCAGACATCAAACTTCCTGCCTAAACGCTTCCGGCGTCTGCCCCGTCCAGCCCTTAAAAGCCCGGATAAAACTCTTCTCATTGTTAAACCCCGCCAGCGCCGCAATTTGCTTGACGGGGCGGCGGCTGCGCTGCAACTGGGCCACGGCCACGTCGCGGCGCACGGCGTCTTTGAGTTGTTGCAGAGACGCGCCTTCTTCCTTGAGCTGGCGGTGCAGGGTGCGGGCTGACAGGTTGAGCCAGTGAGCCAGGTCATCGGCGTTACGGCAGTGTTCGGGGTGCTGGGCCAGGGTTTGGCGCACTTTTTCGACCAGCAGGCGGTCGCGGCGGTAGGGGCGCACCGTGAGCAGCAGGGCGCGCTGCAGCATGTGTTGCAGCGCCGCTTCGTCGCGGCGCACCGGCAGTGCCAGGTAGCGCGCGTCAAACAGCAGGCGGTGGGTGGGGGCGCCGAAGCGGGTGGGGCCGTCAAACAGCACCTGGTAGCTGGCCTGGTGCGCGGGGGCGGCAAAGCGCAGCTCGGTGCCTTGCAGCGGAATGCGTGAATCGGTCAGCCAGCAGGCCACGCCCAAGGCGTTGCGCAGCACCGACACCACACAGAACTCCTGCAACGCACCCAAGCCGCGCACCTCGGTCAGTTGCAGTGACGCCAGCCCATCCTTCTCTGTAAGGGTGAGCGCAATGTCGTCGGTCAGCAGTCCGTGGTGGCGGCACCAGCGCTGCAGCGCCACGCGCAGCGTGGGCGCGGTGAGCGACGCGCGCACCAGCATGCCGTAACTGCCCCAGGGCAGGCGACGGCTGAACCAGCCCAGGCCCTCGTCGTCAAGTTCTTGCATGGCCAGCGCCGATACCCATTCCAGCTGCATGGCGGTGATGCGGGCCTGGGGCTGGGTCAGCAACTGCGGCTCGATTTGTGCCTTGGCCAGCGTGGCGCTGGCGTCCAAGCCGCGCTGCGCATAGGCCGCCACAATGGCCTGCACAAAAGCGATGGGCGTGGCGGCCTGGCCTTGTGCGGGCGCTGCTGCGTAGGGCAGGGTTGCGGTGCTTGGGCGGGATAGTGCAGGCATGGATGGCCCGCATTGTGACGCACAAGCTGGCACGATTTGCAACCTTTGTGGCGCAAGTGCGAATCAGGGCGCGCCTATGCTGGCGCGAATCTGAAACAAAGGTGCTCCCATGTCCGTTTTGCAAAGCCAGCTTAACCCCCGCTCCGCCGACTTCCAGGCCAACGCCGCTGCCATGCGCACCTTGGTCGATGACTTGCGGCTGCACTTGGAAAAAGTGGCCCTGGGCGGCGGCGAAACGGCGCGCGCCCGGCACACGGCGCGCGGCAAGCTGCTGCCGCGCGAACGGGTGCACATGCTGCTCGACCCCGGCACGCCGTTTTTGGAACTCGCGCCCTTGGCCGCGCTCAATCTGTACCACAACGATGCCCCGTCCGCCGGTTTGATTGCCGGCATTGGCCGGGTCAGCGGCGTGGACTGCATGATTGTGTGCAACGACGCCACCGTCAAGGGCGGCACCTATTACCCGATGACGGTCAAAAAGCACCTGCGCGCGCAAGAAGTGGCGCAGCAAAACAACCTGACCTGTATTTATCTGGTGGACTCGGGCGGCGCCAATCTGCCTAATCAAGACGAGGTGTTCCCGGACCGCGACCATTTCGGGCGCATCTTCTACAACCAGGCCAATATGAGCGCGCAAGGCATTGCGCAAATTGCGGTGGTCATGGGCAGTTGCACTGCGGGCGGCGCCTATGTGCCGGCCATGAGTGGCGAGACCATCATCGTCAAAAACCAGGGCACCATCTTTTTGGGTGGCCCGCCGCTGGTCAAGGCCGCCACGGGCGAAGTGGTGAGCGCCGAAGACTTGGGCGGCGGCGACGTGCACACGCGCCTCTCAGGCGTGGCCGACCACCTGGCGCAAAACGACTTGCACGCGCTGGCGCTGGCGCGCGAGGCCGTGGCACACCTGAACCACCACAAGGCTGCGCCCGAAGCGGCCACCGCGCCCACGCCACCCCAGTTTGCCGCCGAAGAGCTGTACGGCGTGATTCCCACCGACACGCGCAAGCCCTTTGACGTGCGCGAGATCATCGCCCGCATCGTGGACGGCAGCGAGTTCCATGAGTTCAAGCCGCGCTTTGGCGCCACGCTGGTGTGCGGCTTTGCGCACATTGAGGGCATGGCCGTGGGCATCATCGCCAACAACGGCATTTTGTTCAGCGAGTCGGCCCTCAAGGGCGCGCACTTTATCGAGCTGTGCTGCCAGCGCAAGATCGCGCTGGTGTTCCTGCAAAACATCACCGGCTTTATGGTCGGGCGCAAGTACGAGAACGAAGGCATTGCCCGCAACGGCGCCAAGATGGTCACGGCCGTGGCCTGCGCTGCGGTGCCAAAGTTCACCATCATCATTGGCGGCAGCTTTGGCGCGGGCAACTACGGCATGTGCGGGCGCGCCTACAGCCCGCGCTTTTTGTGGATGTGGCCCAACGCGCGTATCAGCGTCATGGGCGGCGAGCAGGCCGCCAGCGTCTTGGCCACCGTCAAGCGCGACGGCCTGGAGGCCAAAGGCGGCAGCTGGAGCGCGGACGAAGAAGCCGCGTTCAAAGCCCCCATCAAAGCCCAGTACGAAACCCAGGGCCACCCCTATTTCGCTACGGCTCGCCTGTGGGACGACGGCATCATTGACCCGGCAGACACCCGCCGCGTACTGGCCCTGGGCCTAAGCGCCGCGCTGAACGCCCCGGTGGCGGAGACGAAGTTCGGCATTTTCCGGATGTGATGTGTATGATTATTGAATTTCGTACACATTGAGGGGTTTCCATGCGAACCAATATCGAAATTGACGACAAGCTTATGGAAGCGGCCATGGCGGCCGGCGGCTTTAAGACCAAGCGCGAGGCGGTGGAGGAAGGCTTGCGCATGATCAAACGCCGCAAGGCCTATGACGCATTGTTGTCCGCCTATGGCACGCTGCATTGGGACGACTCGGACGAAGGCTGGGCGCAGTGGCGCGAGCAGCAGGCCCTGCTGGTCAAAGAGGCCGAACCCGAACCTTATTTAACGCCCGCGCCGGCGGCCAAGGCGGCACCCGTCAAACGGGGGCGCGCCAAGTGATCCTGGTTGATTCCAGCGTCTGGATTGATTACTTTCGTGGTGCTCGCAACCGGCCGGTGGAGCAGCTTCTGGCGTGGTTGCAAGGTGGCAAGGCCACCGTGGACCTGGGCGTGGCCGACTTGGTGGTCTTTGAAGTTATGCGGGGCTTTGCTTCGCCCAAAGAGCAAAAGCGCGCCCACGACCTGTTGCTAGCGCTCGACGTCGTTGAAATCGGTGGCCTGGACAACGCGCTGCTTGCCGCCGAGCATTACAGCGCCTTGCGCGCGCAGGGCTACACAGTGCGCAGCCCTATTGACGTGTTGCTGGCAAGTTATTGCATACGCCACAAACACATGCTGCTGCACCGCGACGCTGATTTCGATGTGATGGCCGCGCTGCGCGGCTTGCAGGTAGTGCGGCATTAACGGGGCCGAGCCATGGATCCACAACGCCACTTTCAAACCCTGGCTCAGTACAACGCATGGGCCTCACAAGCTCTGCTGACGGCGCTGGAGCGTGTGCCAGACGATGACTACCGCCGAGATTGCGGGCTCTTTTTCAAGTCCATCCATGGCACGCTCAACCATTTGCTGCTAGGGGAACACCGGCTCTGGCGCGTTCGGTTTCAAGGCGGGGTGCCGCAGATTGCATCGTTGGCCCAAGAGCTGGAGACCGACCGCGCCACTCTAGCCAGCGCGCTGCGGTTGGAGGCGCAAGCATGGATGCCCATGATCGCGTCTTGGGATGCATCACGTTTTGACGGACTTCTCCAGTACACCACGCTGCGTGGCACCGCGCAGTCTTTGCCGTTTGCCGCCACCTTGGCGCACGTTTTTAACCACAGCACCCACCACCGTGGGCAAATAACTGCCGCGTTGACCGCCATGGGGCAGCCAGCGCCTGAACTCGACATGGTTTACATGTTGCAAGCCCAAGCCCATTCCAACATTTAAGGACACCATGTTCACCAAAATCCTCATCGCCAACCGTGGCGAAATCGCTTGCCGTGTGGCGGCCACCGCTGCCCGTTTGGGCATCCAGACCGTGGCTGTGTATTCGGACGCCGACGCTCGCGCGCGCCACGTGCAACTGTGCGACCAGGCGGTGCACATTGGTGGCAGTGCGCCCAAGGACAGCTATTTGCGCTGGCAGGCCATCATTGACGCTGCGCTGGCCACCGGCGCGCAGGCCATACACCCCGGCTACGGTTTTTTGAGCGAGAACGACGCTTTCGCGCAAGCCTGCGCCGACGCGGGCCTCGCCTTTATTGGCCCCTCGCCCAGCGCCATTCGCGCCATGGGCCTAAAGGCCGAATCCAAGCAACTGATGGAGCGCGCCGGTGTGCCGCTGGTGCCCGGCTACCACGGCGCCGACCAGGACCCCGCGCTCTTGCAGCGCGAGGCGGACCGCATTGGCTACCCCGTGCTGATCAAGGCCAG
>CAMDHS010000106.1 GCA_945898115.1 Comamonas sp. lk | reverse complement strand
CCGGAAAACGAGCGCGACTACGGGCAAGAGGCCATCGAAATACTGCTGCAAGTCATGGAAAACCAGCGCGATGACCTGGTAGTGATTCTGGCGGGCTACAAAGACCGGATGGATACCTTCTTTGAATCTAATCCTGGCATGAGTTCCCGCGTCGCACACCACCTCGACTTCCCCGACTATTCGGTTGACGAGTTGCTGCAGATTTCGCAAAAAATGTTGAAAGAGCAGAATTATGAGTTTGCGCCGGGTGCTGACACGGTGTTCCAGCGCTATCTGGGCTTGCGGGTGCAGCAACCCCACTTTGCCAACGCCCGCAGCGTACGCAATGCATTAGACCGGGCGCGCCTGCGCCAGGCCAGTCGGCTCTTTGCCGACCGCGACCGGCAGCTCACCGCCGATGATTTGCGCACCCTGGACGCGTCCGACTTCGCCGCCAGTCGGGTCTTTCAGCAAGCGGACGTCCGCTCAGATGCTTAAAAACGGTGGCAATGATCCCATGCTTAAAGCACTGATATTTGATGTGGACGGCACCCTGGCAGACACCGAGTCGGCGCATCGTGCGGCCTTTAACCATGCCTTTGCAGAAGAAGGCCTGGACTGGGTCTGGGACGAGGCGCTGTACATCGCCTTGCTGGATATTTCTGGCGGCAAGGAGCGGATTGCCCATTACTGGAAGCAAACCCGGGGCGACATCGTGGGCATTGAGGCCCATTCGCTGCAAGACACGATTGCGCGCCTGCACGAGCTCAAAACCGCCGCTTACGAAGGCATGGTCAATGATGGCATGGTCAGTCTGCGCCCGGGCGTCTTGCGTCTGATTGAATCAGCGCATGAACAAGGTCTGGCCTTGGCCATTGCTACCACCACTTCACCGGTGAATATTGCTGCGCTTTTGCGCAAAGCCATAGGCGCGCACTGGCGCAGCTTGTTTGGTGTGGTGGAAGACGCGTCCACCGCGCCGCGTAAAAAACCGCATCCGCAGGTCTATTTGCAAACCTTGCAGGGCATGAACATGGCTTGCGGCGACTGCATCGCGATCGAAGATTCCGCCAATGGTTTGCAAGCCGCACTAGCCGCAGGTTTGCCCACAGTGATCACGCCCAATAGCTTTACCGCGCACCACCGCTTTGAAGGCGCCTTGTGTGTGATACCGGATTTGGGGAACACCACAGTTGCGGACTTGCGCATCTGGCATTCCCACGCCCGCGCCGTCTGATTTTTGTTTCCCCGAGACCCTGCCATGCCCTTGTCTGCCCGCTCCCAGCATTCCACCCTCACGCAGTTTTTGATCGAGGAGCGACGCAAATACCCCGGCGCCAGCGGCGATTTCAACGCGCTGATCCTAGACATCGCCTTGGCCTGCAAAGCGATTGCACGCGGTGTGGCATTCGGAGAGCTTGGTCAAGTGCTGGGTGACCACAAAAACGGTGACGGCGCATCGGTCAATGTGCAGGGCGAGGCTCAAAAAACCTTGGACGTGCTGAGCAACCAAGCCTTTATCCGCCGCACCGAGTGGGCGGGCAACTTGGCGGGCATGGCCTCGGAAGAAATGGAGCACCCTTACCAAATACCGACCCAGTATCCGCGCGGTAAATACCTGCTGGTGTTCGACCCCTTGGATGGCTCGAGCAATATCGATGTGAATGTATCGGTGGGCAGTATCTTTTCGGTATTGCGCGGGCCGGCGGACGGGCGCGATGTGCAAGAAGCCGATTTTTTGCAGGCGGGCACGCGCCAGGTAGCAGCAGGTTACGCCATATATGGGCCCACCACCATGCTCATGCTCACCCTGGGCAATGGCGTGCAAGGCTTTACCCTGGACCCCAACCTGGGCGAGTTCATGCTCACCCACCGTAACATCCAAATTCCGCCGGACACGCATGAATTTGCGATTAACGCGTCTAACAGCCGTTTCTGGGAAGCGCCGGTGAAGCGTTATGTGGATGAATGCCTCGCCGGCAAGACCGGCACGCGCGGCAAAGATTTCAATATGCGCTGGATTGCCAGCATGGTGGCCGAGGCACACCGCATCCTGATGCGCGGCGGCGTGTTTATGTACCCGCGAGACACCAAAGACCCCAGCAAGGCCGGGCGCTTGCGCCTGCTCTACGAGGCCAACCCGGTGGGCATGATCATGGAGCAAGCCGGTGGTCGGGCAAGCACCGGGGAAAAGCCGGTATTGGACGTGGCACCTTCTTCTCTACACCAGCGCATCGGTTTGGTGTTTGGCTCGCGCAACGAAGTCGAGCGCATAGAGCGCTACCACCGCGAGCCGGCACAAACCGAGGAATACAACCCCTTGTTTGCAGAGCGCAGCTTATTTAGGTTTTGAGATTATTCAGTTCAGGGAGCCACCATGTCAGAAAAACATCCAATTATTGCCATCACCGGCTCCAGTGGCGCCGGCACCACCTCGGTAACGCGCACGTTTGAGAACATCTTCCGCCGCGAAGGCGTGAATGCCGCCGTCATAGAGGGCGATAGCTTTCACCGCTACGACCGCACCGAAATGAAGCTGCGACTGGCCGAAGCCGAGGCCCAGGGCAACAAAAATTTCAGCCACTTTGGCCCAGAGAACAATATGTTCTCCGAGCTCGAAGCCCTGTTTAGCGACTACGCCAAAACCGGCAGCGGCAAGCAGCGCAAATACCTGCATGACCCCGAAGAAGCGGCGCCCTACAAGCAAGAGCCCGGCACCTTTACGCCATGGCAAGACGTGCCTGCGGGCACCGATTTGCTGTTCTACGAAGGCCTGCATGGCGCGGTGGTAACGCCTGAAGTGAATATTGCCAAGCACCCGGATTTGCTTATTGGCGTGGTGCCGGTGATTAACCTCGAGTGGATACAAAAACTCTGGCGCGACAAGTCCAAGCGCGGCTACAGCACCGAGGCGGTCACCGACACCATACTGCGCCGCATGCCCGACTATGTGAACTACATTTGTCCGCAGTTCATGCACACCCACGTTAATTTTCAGCGGGTGCCCATGGTTGATACCAGTAACCCGTTCATCTCGCGCGACATCCCTTCGCCCGATGAGAGCATGGTCGTCATCCGCTTTGCCAAGCCCAAGGGAATCGATTTTCAATACCTTCGCAGCATGATCGACGACAGCTTCATGAGCCGGGCCAACACCATTGTGGTGCCCGGCGGCAAGATGGAGCTGGCCATGCAACTCATCTTCACCCCCTTCATCTGGCGCATGATGGAGCGAAAGAAGCGCGCGGCATGAACCCGTCTGTAAACGCACCACGCCTGGTGATGTTTGACTTGGATGGCACCCTGGTCGAAACCGCCCCCGAGATCTGCGACGCCGTCAACGACACGCTCAGCCACTTTGGCCTCGCACCCGTAGCGCAGCAGCAAGTCAATGACTGGATTGGCCACGGCACCTACAACTTGCTGGTGCAAGCCCTGGCCTTTAGCCAAGGCCATACCGAGGCGGCGGTGCGGGCGTCCGACGCCTTAGCGGGTATCGCCGCTGTCTTCAAGACCCATTACGCCCAGCGCTGTGGCACCCGTAGCCATCCTTATGCCGACGTAGTACAAACCCTGGAGCGCCTGCGCCAGCGCGGCGTGCACCTGGCCGTGGTCACCAACAAGGAAAGCGCGTACACCCAAACGGTGCTTGACGCCCATGGGCTCACGCCCTTCTTTGGCGCTGTCATTTGCGGTGACACTTTTGCGACCAAAAAACCTGCGCCCGACGGTGTGCTGGCTTGCCTGGCGCAGTTTGGCGTAGTGGCAGCTGACGCTTTGTTTGTGGGCGACTCCAGCATCGACGTGGCCACCGCCCGCAATGCCGGTGTGCCGGTGTGGGTGGTGCCCTATGGCTACAACATGGGCCAGCCAATTGCAGCCAGCGCTCCGGACCGCATCATTGCCACGATTGGGGCGATTGAATAGCGCTGGCGCTGCTTTATAGAACGCCATGACAAGCCATGCCGTGCGCGGCAGGCGGGTGCATTGGAATTGCCCGTGAATCAGCTTCTTCCAGTACACTGAAATTGTCGGCCTCTTGCCGATCAACATTCCAAGTCAATGATGGACGCTCTGACCCAAACCGCAACCGCCGCATTTCGCGCCAAGCTGGTGCCGTTTTTTGACGTGCAGCAGGCGATTTTGTTCGGCAGTCGAGCCCGCAAGACCCACCAGGCCGAAAGCGATGCGGACGTCGCCGTTGTACTGCGCGGCAAGACCGGTCACTTCCTGGACACCAAGTTTGCGATGGACGACCTGGCGTACGAAGTCTTGCTCGATACCGGCATTCGCATCCAGCCCTTGCCCATCTGGGTGGACGAATGGGAGCACCCCGAACATTATTCCAACCCCCGCCTGCTGATCAACATCAAGGCGGAGGGCTTGGTGCTTTGACTCCAGATGCGCTTTTTGAAAAAGCCCTCGTTGCGCTGAGATCCGCAGACTTACTGCTTCAGTCCGGTGATCTTGACGGTTGCTGTAACCGGGCTTACTACGCCATGTTTGACGCTGCCCGCGCAGCGCTGGTGGCCGACGGCGGCGTGGATCAGGTCTTGGGCATCAAGACCCATAGCGGCTTGATTTCATTTTTTAGTTTGCGCTTGGTCAAAACTCGGCGCGTGTCCGTGGAACTCGGCAAGTCGTTTAACAAAGTAGAAGATTTGCGGCTGCTGGCCGATTACCGAGGCGATGCCTTGGAGCTAGCGCAGGCGCAATGGGCTGTCGAGCAAGCCCAATGGTTCGTCCATGGATTGCAGACCCTTTTCAAGGGGAAATAGCGCCAGCCGTGTGGCGCCCGCGCCGCCTACTTCACCAACTGGTTCATCTCAATGATCGGCAGCAGCACCGCCAGCACGATCAGCATCACCACCAGGCCCATGGCCACGATCAGCAGTGGTTCGAGCAGCGTGGCCAGGCCCATGGCGCGGCGTTGCACTTCGGTGCTGAGTTGGGTGGCGGCGCGTTGCAGCATCAGCGGCAGCTGGCCGGTTTGTTCGCCCAAGCGGGCAAACATCGACAGCAGCGGCGGAAAGCGCTTCTTTTGCGCCAGGGCGGACGCCAGCGGCGCGCCTTCGCGTACTGCCACCAGCGCGTCTTGCGCGTCTTGGCGCATGGCCTGGTTGCTCAGGGTGTCGGCGGCGGCTTGCAGGGCCTTAAGAATCGGCACTCCTGCACCCGCCAGCATGGCCAGCGTGCTGGCAAAGCGCGCGGTATTGAAGCTGCGCGAGAGCTTGCCTACCACCGGAATGCCCAGCCACGCCGCGTCAAACTGGTAGCGTAGCGCGGGCGCCCGCAACGCCAGGCGCAAGCCCACCACGCCGCCCACCACCGCCAGCAGCAGCAGCCAGCCGTAGCTGCGCACCAGGCTGCTCACGCCCAGCATCAGTACCGTGAGCAGGGGCAGGGCGCGCTTGCTGCCGGCAAATACGCTGGCCACTTGCGGCACCACGTAGGTCACCAAAAAAATCACAATGCACAGCGCCACCAGGCTGACGATGGCCGGGTACAGCGCGGCGCCCAGCAGCTTGGCGTTCAGGACTTGCTGGTCTTCCAGGTCGTTGGCCAGGTGCTCCAGCACGGC
Organism: Comamonas sp. lk; assembly: GCA_945898115.1. Classification (GTDB taxonomy): domain Bacteria; phylum Pseudomonadota; class Gammaproteobacteria; order Burkholderiales; family Burkholderiaceae_C; genus Allorhodoferax. The sequence goes on along the minus strand of CAMDHS010000106.1, from coordinate 4,079 downwards.
GCCCAAGCTGCCACTTTGCTCGCCCGCGCCCACCACCGCCACGAAAATGCCCGAAAACTCGCCAGGGTGGCGCGCCAGCGCCTTGGCAAATGTGCTGCCGCTGTTGACCTCGGCACGTAAATCGGCCACCAGATTGCGTTCGGCCTCGCGCTCGGCTTCGGTGCTGAGCGACGCCAGCGCCCGCTCCAGCGGCAGGCCCGAGGCCACCAGGCTGGCCAATTGGCGCGTCCATACGCTCAGGGCGTTGGCGTTGAACACGCGGCGGCGAAACAGACCGGCGCTGCCGCTGCCCTCGCCCTGCGCGGTTGACGTCACCGGTTCCACCTTGAGCGGCACCAGCGCCTGCGCGCGCAGCTGCGTGCGCGCGGCTTTGGCCGAATCGGCCTCCACCGTGCCCCGGCGCAACTGGCCGTCGGTCGTCAGGGCTTCAAAAGCGTAGGCGGGCATGAATCAAAGGCCTTGGCCGCTAGTCGCGCGTCACGCGCAGCAGCTCTTCGCGCGTGGTGATGCCGCCGTCTACCAGGCGTTGGCCGTCGTCGCGCATCAGCACCATGCCGCTGGCAAGCGCCGCGTCGCGGATGGCGGCCTCAGACGCCTGGTTGTGGATCTGGGCGCGGATGGCGTCGTCGGTAACAAGCAGTTCAAACACGCCGGTGCGCCCGGCGTAGCCAGTGTGGCCGCACTGGGCGCAGCCCGCGCCGCTACAGGCAGTGCAGCGCTTGCGCACCAGGCGCTGGGCCAGCACACCCAACAGCGACGAGCTCAGCAAAAACGGCTCCACGCCCATGTCGGTCAGGCGGGTTACCGCGCTGGCGGCGTCGTTGGTGTGCAGGGTGGCCAGCACCAGGTGGCCGGTGAGCGAGGCCTGGATGGCGATTTGCGCGGTCTCAAAATCGCGAATCTCGCCGATCATGATCACGTCCGGGTCTTGGCGCAAGATGGCGCGCAGGGCTTTGGCAAAAGTCAGGTCAATCTTGGCATTGACCTGGGTCTGGCCTACGCCGGCCAACTCGTACTCAATCGGGTCTTCCACCGTCATGATGTTGCTGCCGCGCGTATCGAGCCGCTGCAGCCCCGCGTAAAGCGTGGTGGTTTTGCCCGAGCCGGTGGGGCCGGTGACCAAAATAATGCCGTGGGGCTGCACCAGCAGATGCGCAAAACGCGCCAGCACATCGCCCTGCATGCCCACCGACTCCAAGCTGAGCTTGCTTTCGCTTTTGTCCAACAGACGTAGTACCGCGCGCTCCCCGTGGGCGCTGGGCAGGGTGCTGACGCGAACGTCCACCGCCCGCGTACCAATGCGCAGCGAGATGCGGCCGTCTTGCGGCAGGCGGCGCTCAGCAATGTCGAGTTCGGCCATGATTTTCAGGCGCGAGATGAGGGCGGCGTGCAGCGCGCGGTTGGGTTGCACCACCTCGCGCAAATTGCCGTCCACCCGAAAGCGCACGACCGAATGGCGCTCGTAGGGCTCGATGTGGATGTCGCTGGCGCCGTCGCGCGCAGCCTGCGTGAGCAAGGCGTTGAGCATGCGGATGATGGGCGCGTCGTCGGACGTTTCCAGCAGGTCTTCAATGGCCGGCAGGTCTTGCATCATGCGGCTCAGGTCGGCGTCGCTTTCCACTTCGCTCACCACCGCCGCTGCGCTGGACTCGCCCTGCGCATAGGCCGCGCTGATGCGCTGCGCCAGCACCGGCGCCGCGTGGTTTTGCACCTGTTGCACCGGGTATTTGCGCAGCGCCTCGGCAATGCCGCTGGGCAGCGACAGGGGCTGCACATGCAGGGTCAGGCCTTGGGCGTCGTCTTCCAGCAGCACTTGCTGGCTGCGCGCAAAAGCGTAGGGCAGCGGGTAGCGCATCTCAGGGCGCAGCCTTTTTGGGCTGTGCCATCGTGGCGGCTGCGGGCAGGGTGGGGCCTTCGTTGACTGGCACTTTGGCGTCGGGCACGGGTTGGGCGTCTTGCATGCCGGTGCGCATTTGCTCGTAGCGGTCAATCGACAAACGCTCTGTGGCGGCGCTGTCGCGCACCACGACCGGGCGCAGAAACACCATCAGGTTGGTCTTTTTGCGGCTGCGGGCTTCGCTCTTGAACAGATTGCCAAAAAACGGCACGTCGCTCACGCCCGGCACCTTGTCGCCGCTGCCGGTAAATTCGTCTTGCAGCAAGCCCCCCAGCACCACCACCGAGCCGTCGTCCACCAGCACATTCGATTCAATCGTGCGCTTATTGGTGGTCGGTCCGTTGGGTGCGTTGATGGTCGATGCCTGTACGCTGGAGACTTCTTGGAAGATGGTCAGCTTGACGGTACCGTTTTCGCTGATTTGGGGCTTGACCTTCAGCGTCAGGCCCACGTCCTTGCGCTCAATGGTCTGGAAGGGGTTGACCGAGCCGGTGCCCGAGTTGGTGTTGGTGAACTGGCCGGTCACAAAGGGCACGTTCTGACCAATCACGATCTTGGCCTCTTCGTTGTCCAGGGTGAGTAAATTGGGCGTGGACAAGACGTTGCCCGCGCCGCTGGTCTCCAAAAACCGGGCCAAAAAGCCCAGCACGTAGATGCCGTTGGCCTGGTTGGCCACGCCAATATTCAGGCCACTGCCGGGCAGTACCGCGCCGCCGCCGGTGGCCAGGCTGAGAATGTTTTTGCCTGCCGCGCCAAAATTGGTGCCTAAGAGGCCAATGTTGCTGTCGCCGTTGCTGCCCAGGGCGCGCTGCCACTGCACGCCAAACTCGGCGGCGCGGTCGGCGCTTACCTCCGCAATCAGGCTCTCCACATAGACCTGCGCCCGGCGCGCGTCCAGGCGCTCGATCACCTCGCGCAACTGGCGGTACTGCGGGTCCGGGGCGGTGATGATGAGCGAGTTGGTGGCCGTGTCGGCCTGCACCTGGCCGCCCGAGGTGGCTGCTGGGGCACCTGCCGCGCCTGGCGCGCTGCCCGAGCCGGAACTGGGTGCAGGGCTGACCGCCGCGCTGCTGATGGCCGCGCGCAAGGTGGCGGCCAGTTTGGTGGCGTCGGCATTTTTCAGGTAAACCACGTGCAGGTTGCCCAGGTCGCCATTGCTTTTGCTCGACGGCTGGTCAAGCTTTGCCACCAGCGATTTGACCAGCGCCACGCGCGCCGGGTTGGCCGCACGCACGATCAAGGTGTTGCTGCGCGACTCGGCAATCACTGTCGTCTTAAACCCCGTGTCGGCTGCACCAGCCGCCGCGCCCGTGGTGGTAGCGCTGGCGTCGATGAGTTTGAGGATGAGCGGCGCCAGGTCTACGGCAATCGCGTTTTTGAGCTCGATCACCTCCACCTCGGTGGCGTTGGACACGTCCATGGCGGCAATGATGCGGGCGATGCGCCGCAGGTTGTCGGCGTAGTCGGTAATCACCAGCGAGTTGTTGCCGGGGTTGGCGTTGATGGTGTTGTTGGGGCTGATCAAGGGGCGCAGCACCGCCACCAGGTTGGTGGCCGACTCAAAATTGAGCCGAAAGATCTGCGTCACGATCTGGCCGCCGGTGGCGCCCTTGGGCGCGCTCTCGCTGGTTTCCACTGCGCCGCTTTGCAGTTTGGCATCCGCCTCGGGCACGACCTTGAACAGCCCGGCCGACTCCACCATCGTAAAGCCCTGCAGGCGCAGGCTGGTCAAAAACTGCGCCATGGCCGCTGTGCGGTTGACCGGTTTTTCGGTCACCAGCGTCATGGTGCCCTTGACGCGCGGGTCTACCACCACGTTCATGCCGTAGAGCAGGCCAATGGTGCGTGCTACGGATTCGATCTCGGCGTTGCTGAAGTTCAGGGTAATGGGATCGCCCGGCTTGGGCACACTGGCGCTGGGCAGCGGTGCGGCTGGGGCGTTTTGCGCCAGTGCTGCCGGCGCCCAAGCGGCGGTGGCGCCCACCAGCATGGTGGCCGCAAGCAGGGCGCCCAGCCGCGTACGCGCTGGGCAAGGAGCAGTGGGAGAAATGCGCGTTGGTGTCATAGAAGTTCAACCCACTTTGATGATGGAGCGCGCGCCCTCGCGCCGTCCGATGATGTTCAAGAGATTGGACAGTGCCTCTTGGCGCTCGGGCGCGGCGCTGGCCACCCCTTCAAAGCG
>CAMDHS010000105.1 GCA_945898115.1 Comamonas sp. lk | reverse complement strand
CAACCAGATCGTGCACAAGAGCAACGACCGGCTCGACCACGACATGGCCATGTGCGTCAAGTACAAGGTGCCCATCATCATCACCAGTCTGGGCGCACGCGAGGACATCAATGCTGCCGCACACTCTTATGGCGGCGTGGTGCTGCACGTCTTCATCAACAACAAGCACGCGCACAAGGCGATTGAAAAAGGCGCCGACGGCCTCATCGCCGTGGCCGCAGGCGCCGGTGGCCACGCCGGCCTGAAAAGCCCGTTTGCCCTGATCCAGGAAATCCGCCAGTGGTTTGACGGCCCCTTGGCGCTAAGTGGCTCCATTGCCACCGGTGACGCAGTACTGGCGGCCCAGGCCATGGGCGCAGACTTTGCCTACATCGGCTCGGCCTTTATTGCCACCGACGAGGCGCGCGCCGCCGAGGCCTACAAGCAAAGCATTGTGGACAGCGACTCGGACGACATCGTCTACAGCAACCTGTTTACCGGCGTGCACGGCAACTACCTGGCGCCCAGCATACTCAACGCTGGCATGGACCCGGCCAATCTGCCTGAAAGCGACCCCAGCAAGATGAACTTCAGTGGCGACAAGACCAAAGCCTGGAAGGACATCTGGGGCTGCGGCCAGGGCATTGGCGCCGTGCACCAAGTGCTATCGACCGCCGACTTTGTGGCCCAGCTCAAGCGCCAGTACGCGGCAGCCAAGGCGCGAATTGCCTAAGCGGCGCCTAACCGACGCCCAGCCGTCGCCCAGCCGTCGCCCAGCCGAGGCCTAGTGCGCCCCAGGCGCCAAGCCCTGACCAACACCCGGCCAGACCGGGTGTTTTTCCATCACCTGCGCAAAAGCCGCAGACGCTTCAAAGTCGGCCAGCCACTGCGCCAGTGCGGGCCAGCCTTGTTGCGCAAACCAGGCTTTGTCGGTGTGGGCGAACTGCCGCACAAAAGGGGCTATGGCGGCGTCGGCTATGCCAAAGCGCGGGCCGCATAGATAAGCGTTTGCAGCCAGGCGCTGCGCCAAGGACTCCAAGAAAACCGCAGCTTGGGCACGGTGCGTCAGACCGTCGGCAAGCCCGTAGCGGTGCGGGTATTTGTAGCGGTCCAGGTGGTGTTTGAAGTCGCCATCGTTATGCGCAATGAGCACCCAGGCGTCTTGGCGGCTCGCCTCATCTGCGGGCAACCAGGCTTCTGGGTCATGGCGCTCCAAGGCCCAGCGCATGATGTCCAGGCTTTGCTCCAGCACGGCGCCGTCGTTCAGCACGAGCACCGGCACCGTGCCCTTGGGCGAGGCTTGCAACATGGCGTCCGGCTTGTTTTTGAGCTCGATTTCGCGGTGTTCCACCGCATGGCCGGACACCCGCAAGGCCAGGCGAGCGCGCATGGCGTAGGGGCAGCGGCGAAAGGAATACAGGACGGGCACGGGTGTTGGCGGATTTGGGTCGGGCATGGGAGTGGTTGGGCGGGGCTGCGTCTGCCAATGGTGTTGGCGCCGTATCGCGCCATAGTGGCCTGGCAAAAAAGCTAACGTGTTTCGCCGCGCAGGATAAACCGCTGGATCTTGCCGCTCGGCGTCTTAGGCAGGGAGGCTACGAAATCGATCTCGCGCGGATAGGAATGGGTGGACAGTCGCTGGCGCACCATCTGTTGTATTTCTGCTTTTAGCGCTTCTGTGCCTTCGACGCCTAGCTTCAGTACGATCACCGCCTTGACTATTTCAGTGCGCACGGGGTCTGGCTTGCCGATGACGGCGACTTCTGCTACGGCCGGGTGCTCCATGACAACGCTCTCCACGTCGAAGGGTCCAATGCGATAGCCCGCCGATGTGATGATGTCGTCGTTGCGCCCTACAAAGAAGAAGTACCCGTCCTCATCCTGCAACATCGTGTCTCCGGTGATGTACCAGTCGCCTCGCACATTGGGCGTCTCGACCTTCCAATATCCTGTGAATGTGTAGAGCGGCGACTGGGCAATGTTGACGGCAAGGACCCCCGGCGTGTTGGGGGGCTGCACGACCAGATCGTCGTCAAGAATCGCCAGTGCCATTCCTGGCATCGGCAGACCAGCGGAGCCTGGTTTGGAGGCATGTTGGAGCGCATGGTGGTTATTGATCATCATGCCGACTTCCGTCTGGCCGTAATGGTCGCAGAGCGGGCAGTGCAGGACCCGTTCAGCCCAGCGAATCACTTCTGGATTGAGCGGCTCGCCAGCGCTGGAGCCCACGCGCAGTTGATGGGCCACGGGCGCCATCGCTTCCTCGCCCGCCGCCATGAGCATGCGGTAGGCAGTTGGAGCGGCTGCAAGGTTCGTTGTTTTGCGCGCCAGCAGGATTCGCACCGTGGACTCGACAGTGAAACCCCCCTCAAAAAAGGTCGTGGTATGCCCCAGTAGCAGAGGGCCAACTACCGCGTAAAGAATGCCATAGGCCCAGCCGGGATCGGCTACGTTCCAGTAGGAATCCGCCTGCCGCAGATCGACAGCGTCGCGCATGTAAGCGGCGATGGGCAGCAGCAGCGACAGCGGATAGCGCACGCCTTTGGGTTTGCCGGTCGTGCCCGAGGTGAAAAGCATGATGAAGGGGTCGGAGCCCTTGAGCATGACGGGCGCAACGTCGCTGGCTTGCAGGGCGAGCATTTCGGCAAAGCCTTCGCCGACCACCAGGGTTTGCGGGCAATCGGCGATGTCATTGAGCTTGGGCCGGTTGCTTGCATCGGTAACGATCAAATTTGCCTTGCTGCCGCCTTGCGCGGTCACCCGACTCTCAATGGCCGCCGGTCCAAAGGCAGTAAACAAAGGTTGGTAAACCGCGCCAACACGCCAGGCGCCAAGGATGACGCTAAACAGCTCGGGGATTCGGGGCAGCAGGCCTGCAACCACGTCGCCTTGGCCGATGCCTAGACTCGTAAGGTAATTTGCAAACCGCGCACTGTCGTCGCTCATTTGCGCAAAGGTCACCGTTTTGCGATCACCCGATACGCCAAACCATTCAAGCGCGACGCCACCGTCTTTGGCCCAGCGGTCGCAGCATTCGATGCAGGCATTCACGCCATTGCTAAGCGATCCTTGCAATACCTTTTTCTCTAAAGCGGGAGCTGAGAAGCTGTTGACGGCATCGAAATAATCACCCATGCTTATCTCCTGGCCCGGCGCGGGCGTGTTGACCTGGTCAAAGAGATTGGCCAATCGAGCTATGCATTTTTGCTACCCCGACGGCCAGGTCTAACTGCTTTAGGCAGAGCCGGTTTGATTATGCGCGGCCAAGGAGGGCTATGGCAATGTGCGCCGACGCCGGGCGAATTGTTCACCTATCCCGCCTCTTTCACCGTTTTTTGACGCTGTGTTCATTTGCCCCGCTGCATTTGGTGTGAGCAAGCATGCGCAAATAAAAGCGGCTTACCGTGTGGACCCACCAATCAGCAATACCGATGCACGGGGGGGCGATTCAAACTCACGGTTTTTCACCAGCTTTCCGATTTTCTCTGCGCTGGTCGTCCCATTGGAGAATGTCCTTTTTTTTCGGCCTTGAAGGCTGGCATATTCAAACCGAAAGGGAGAGCAGCAGACAATTTCGCTGCAGCAGAGCACCGTACTAAAGGCTGTTCAGGAACTTCAGAATCTCTGTCTTGGCTTGCAGGTTCAGTGCCTCGTAGGCCCGTCTGGAAGCTAAGGCCTCCCCGCCGTGCCAGAGAATCGCCTCTTCAATGGTGCGGGCTCGGCCATCGTGCAAATAGCCTATGCGGTTGATGTCGTTGGCGTCGCGCCGCAGCGAGATGGTGTCGTTGGCCTTGGCGTCGGCCAGCATGACGCTTGCCGCGTGTCCCAAGCCCCACAGCGGCGCGGTACGCCATTCGGCGCCGCTGGCCGTTCCCTCACTGTGGTTGTCAGCCAGTCCTTCGCCCATGTCGTGCAAAAGAAGGTCGGTATAGGCATGAATGATCTGGGAGCGCAGTTCCGCAAGCGGGTGGTAGGCGCTGGTGGTCATGGTGGCTCGGTGGCAGCCTGCACAGCCAATGTCGTTAAAGGAATTTTCTCCGACCGAGTTGGCATAGTCCCGCCGTGCAGGAACACCAAGCAAGCTGTTGTACTTGACGAGTTTGTCGAAATCGGTGTCGGACAACTCCTGCCCCGCCGCGCCACATTGACTTTGCTGACTTCCGCAGTCCGGGTTGGGCAACATGCGGGTCATGACCCCGATATCCGTATTCAGGGCAGAGGCCACCTGGTGCGCGAGACTGAAGGTCGCCGCCTTGTAGCCAAATCGCCCCAAGCGGGTCTGACCAGTGACAGGATCAACGACCAGCGAAGGGCGGCCCGAAATTCCATCGCTATTGAGGTCGTCTGGATCGGACCTTTCCAAAATGGTGGTTTCGGAAACCGCATCGAGCAAGCCGATTCCCACCAGTTGGGGGGCGATGCGCGCCGAGAACCTGGCCGGACTGCCGTTGCTGAAGACATAGTTGGGTGAGCGCAAGCCACTAGGGAGCTGGGTCCAGGGTCCGAGGGCCACATCGCCCTCGCTGGGCACACTTGCGCCTGTCTTTTGGGGCTGCAAGACCGAACCCCTCAGCGGGTCCGGTGCGCCGCGGGCATCAGCCACCTTGAACACCCACTTGTCCAGCGCACCGCCCACGTCGGCCACCAGCGCGCGCCCATTGCGTACGTGGCACGATGCGCAGGAATGATTGATGTACCGCGGGCCTGCCTTGCCCATTTGATCGGTCCAAATCGGGTTGTCAATGCGCTCGTCGTGGACGCCATTTTCGAAGTTGGTGTGGTGTACCCGGCGCCCCTGCACAAAGGGCTGTACGTTGCCCGGGCTCAGGTTGGTGGCCAACTGCATGAAACGGCCCGCTGGCTCGTTGCTGTAGTTATAGCCCAGTGTCGTGCTGCCACCCGACAAACCGGCGGCAGGAATCGGCGTGCCATCGTTTGCGCCGCCCGTTTTGTTGACGCCGCGCTGCCACTCAAAGGGCGCCATCCCCGGCTTGCCGATCACATACACGTAGGACGTGCCGTAGTAGTTCAGGCGTGCGCCAGCAGGGGGCGCCAACAAGAACTGGCTGATCTCGAACTCAATATTCGTTCCAGCCTGCAATGTCTTCTGGAATTGCCCACCATTTTCCCACTTGTTGACGATGTCCAGGCTGTACTTGTACTGGTTGCCTTGGTCACTGGTCCTCTCAAAGTCGTTGTTCCAAGTTCCCCTGCCGTGATAAACCACCCCGGACTCGTTGGGGCTGACCTTCTGCTCTTGTTTTTGCGGATTGAAATGGAACTGCCCGGTGGTGGTCTGCCCCCAGAACCAGAGACGAAACTCGCGCGCACCGAGTTCGGCCTCGGTGATGAAGGTGGCGCGAATCAGACTTTGCCCCTTGGGTACGTAGTCTTCGAACTGGACGCGTGCCGTACGGTATTCCCAGTAGTGGGCGAGGTAATGGTCGTAGTGGTCAGACGCGGTGATGTCTTTGGCATGCCGGTCGCGCCCCCGATCCCCGATTCGCGTAACCACCACGCCGTCGTCGCGCACGAAGGAGGCTATGGGCTCAAGCGTGGTGCGCGCGTCGTAGAGGGGCGCCAGGCTCGCGAGAACTGGTCCAGTGGTGGTATCGGGCAACACGGAGGTCACCGGCGACGGAGTCACGGACGGTGGCGTCCCGTTGTCCGACGGGTTAAGCGACCCCGGCAATGAGGCGACCCCACCACCGCCACCAGCGCCACCACCGCCACCCCCGCCACAGGCCAGAAGCAGCTGACAAATGACCGCCAAGGTGACAGCACCAAGCATGTTCTTCATTGAAATTTTCCCTGGCGTCAAAGCGAAGCAGTTGCTCTGATGGAGTTGATAAACGGAACGGACAACAGACCCCAGCGCTGGGGGCAAGGCTGCGGGCTGGCAGCGCACGGCTGCACGGACCTTGGCATGCAGGGCTCTGTTTCCCACTCCCGTTCATGGGCCCCCGGTGCACAAAAAACCTAACATGTCCTTGTGGAACGTAGTTTTGAAAGCGCTTTCATCTTATTCGAAGGGCGTCTATGGTTTGGCTAGGGAAAACCCGATGCGCCTGCCGTACCTAGCCCCTCGCCCCCTTGGGTGAAAACCACACCGATAGCTGGGTTTGTTTCCAAACGTTGACTTTGACGTGATGTGTTTAAGGCGCTGACACCTAGGCGGACGTAGCACTGCGCTGCGCTCGTCCCCCACCCGGCGTCTGCCAGCGTCGTTAGGGCGGCGAAGTATTGAATGCCGGTACGCCAAGTCGCGCAAACAAAAGTGGCGTCCGCCGCAACCACCACCACCGGCGCAAGGGTTAATTCATGCAGCAACAGAGATTAGCGGGGCTCCTGCAAACCTTTATCCACTCGCCCAATATGCGTCTGCGCCCGGCCCTTGGCCAGCAGCCATTGGCGCTGCCGCTCCCGCGCGCTGTCTTTTTGTATGTCAGTGCTGGTCGTAAAGCAGCGCGGGCAGCTCACGCCGAGTTCAAACTCAGGCGAGTCGAGTGCGCCTTCGGGCAGGGGCTGTCGGCAGCAGCGGCAGAGTTGGTGGGCGCCGGGGTGCAGGCCGTGGCCGACCGACACGCGCTCGTCAAATACAAAGCATTCGCCCCGCCACAGGCTTTGCGCCTCGGGCACGGTTTCCAGGTATTTCAGGATGCCGCCTTGCAGGTGGAACACCTCGTCAAAGCCCTGGGCGCGCAGCAAGGCGGTGGACTTTTCGCAGCGGATGCCGCCGGTGCAAAACATGGCGACCTTGGGTTTTTTGCCCTCACGCGCTTGCAGGGCGGTAGCTTGTTCTACCCAGGCGGGTAATTCAGAAAAGGTCTTGATGCGCGGATCCAAAGCGCCGGCAAAGGTGCCGATGTCCACCTCATAGTCGTTGCGCGTGTCCACCAGCACCACCTCGGGGTCGCTGATCAGGGCGTTCCAGTCATGGGGCATGACGTAGGTGCCTGCGCCCCTGGTGGGGCTGATGCCGGGCATGCCCATGGTCACGATCTCCTTTTTTAACCGCACCTTCATGCGGTGAAAAGGCGCCGTGTCCGACCACGATTCCTTGTGCACCAGCGTGGTAAAAGCCGCGTCGGCGCGCAGATAGCCCAGCACCGCGCGTACGTCGTCGGGCGCGCCCGCAATGGTGCTATTGATACCTTCGCGCGCCAGCAAGACCATGCCCTTGACCTGGCGCTGCAAACACAGGTCCAGCAAGGGTGCGCGGCGCTGGGCGTAGTCCGGCAGGTCCACAAAAAGGTAGAAGGCAGCAGTCAGGTAGCGCGCGGTGGGCAGGGGCGAGGTCATAGGGGCAAAGGAAAGGCTGGTGTGAGTATGCCGCTTTGGCGGATGACCCGGCGCAGGCGTCGCACAGCCGCGCCCGCGCCGCCCAGAGAGCTGATTTGCAGGCCCATAGCGCTCCCTGTGGGCAAACCCGGCCCGCCACGGGACACAAAAAAGCCGCCAAGTCCTTTCTAGACCGGGCGGCTTGGCGGCGCAGCGCTATTGCGCTAGGCCTTGGCCTGGATCAACTAAAAAAGCCCTTGAGCTTGTCTTTCCAGCTATCGCCCGAGGGCGAATGCTTGCTGCCGCCTTTTTTGAACGAATCTTCGAGATCGCGCAGCAGCTTGCGCTGGGCTTCGTTGAGCTTGACGGGCGTCTCCACCGTGATGTGGCAATACAAGTCGCCGGGGTAGCTCGAACGCACGCCCTTGATGCCCTTGCCGCGCAGGCGAAACTGCTTGCCGGTTTGGGTGCCTTCGGGCAGGTCGATGGCCGCTTTGCCTTGCAGCGTGGGCACGTCAATCTCGCCGCCCAGCGCTGCGGTGACCATGCCCACGGGCACGGTGCAATGCAGGTCGTCGCCGTCGCGCTCGAAGATGTCGTGCTTTTTCAGGCGGATCTCGATGTACAGGTCGCCCGCCGGGCCGCCGTTGGTGCCCGCCTCGCCGTTGCCCGCGCTGCGGATGCGCATGCCCGCGTCGATGCCGGCCGGAATTTTGACTTCCAGGGTTTTCTGGCGCTTGATCTTGCCCTGGCCCGCGCACGCGGTGCAGGGGTCCGGAATGATCTTGCCCACGCCACGGCAGGTGGGGCAGGGTTGTTGCACGCTGAAAAATCCCTGGCGCATTTGCACCACACCGGCGCCGCCGCAGGTGCCGCAAGGCTTGATCTGGCTGCCGGGCTTGGCGCCCGAGCCGGCGCAGACTTCGCAGTTTTCTTGGGTGGGAATGCGGATTTGCGCGTCTTTGCCGTTCGCCGCTTCTTCGAGCGTCAGCTCCATGGCGTAGCTCAGGTCACCGCCGCGAAACACCTGGCGACCACCGCCCGTGCGTCCGCGTTGTTGGCCAAACATATCGCCAAAAATGTCGCCAAAAGCTTCGGCAAATCCGCCAAAGCCTTCACCTCCCCCAGCGCCGCCGCGCATATTCGGGTCAACCCCGGCGTGACCGTGCTGGTCGTAGGCTGCGCGCTTTTGCGGGTCCGACAGCATCTCGTAGGCCTCTTTGGCCTCTTTGAATTTGACTTCGGCTTCTTTGGTCGCTTCACCCTGGTTGCGGTCGGGGTGGAACTTCATTGCCAGCTTGCGGTAGGACTTTTTAATTTCCTCGTCTGACGCGTTCTTGGGGACGCCCAGAATCTCGTAAAAATCTCGTTTAGCCATCGTGAATGCGCGCTCCGTAACAACAGAAAAGCCGCGATGAACTCCAAATGGCGTTCAGCGCGGCAGGTTTTCAAGCAGCCCGTGCTGCCCGGTACTTAAGGCTTTTTAACTTCCTTGACTTCGGCATCGACCACGTTGTCGTCCACAGGCTTGGCCGCGTCGGCTCCGCCACCCGCCGCCGCACCTTGCGCGGCCTCTTTGGCTTGCATGTCGGCATAGACTTTTTCGCCCAGCTTTTGGCTGGCGGTCATCAGCGCGGCGCTCTTGGCGGCGATGCTGTCCTTGTCTTCGCTCTTGATGACGGCTTCCAGGTCCTTGATGGCGGTCTCAATCTTTTCCTTTTCGCCCGCGTCGAGCTTGTCGCCGTATTCGGCCAGGCTCTTCTTGACGCTGTGCACGTTGGCGTCAGCTTCGTTCTTGGTCTGGATCAGTTCGAGCTTTTTCTTGTCGTCGGCGGCGTTGAGTTCGGCGTCTTTGACCATTTGCTGGATTTCAGCTTCCGTCAGACCTGAGTTGGCCTTGATGGTGATCTTGTTCTCTTTGCCGGTGCCCTTGTCTTTGGCGCCCACGTGCAGGATGCCATTGGCGTCAATGTCAAACGACACTTCAATTTGCGGCGTGCCGCGTGCAGCCGGCGCAATGCCTTCCAAGTTGAACTCGCCCAGCGACTTGTTGGCCACAGCCATTTCGCGCTCACCCTGGTAGACCTTGATGGTCACGGCCGGTTGGTTGTCGTCGGCAGTGGAGAAGGTTTGGGCAAACTTGGTTGGGATGGTCGTGTTCTTGGTGATCATCTTGGTCATCACGCCGCCCAGGGTTTCGATGCCCAAAGACAGAGGAGTGACGTCGAGCAGCAGCACGTCTTTGCGGTCGCCCGACAAGACCTGGCCTTGAATCGCGGCGCCCACGGCCACGGCTTCGTCGGGGTTCACGTCTTTGCGTGGCTCTTTGCCAAACAGTTCCTTGACCTTTTCTTGCACCTTGGGCATGCGGGTCATGCCGCCGACCAAAATCACGTCATGGATGTCAGCCACGTTC
>CAMDHS010000104.1 GCA_945898115.1 Comamonas sp. lk | reverse complement strand
CCATCCAGGGGGCGGCACAGGCCGCGTTCGGCCCAGCGGTTCAGGATGGCGACGTCGGCTTGCACCGCAGGTATCACGCGCGCGGCAATCTCGGCTGAAAAAATGGGGGCTCCAGACACCACTTCATTGGCGTAGACGCGCGAATCGTCGGGGTGCTCGCGCGAGACGCGCAGTTTGCCGGCAATGTATTCGCGCAGCGCTTGTTCGGGATCGTCGGGGCGCTGGCTCAGGGCGTCCATGTAGGACAGCCACACATCGAGCACGCCGTGCAGCACGCGGCGGTACAGCTCTTCTTTACTGGGAAAGTAGTACAGCAGGTTTTGCTTGGACGCGCCCACCTCGCGCGCAATGTGGTCCAAAGACACGCCGCCAAAGCCGCGCTGCGCAAACAGGCGTTTGGCGGCGGCCAAGATGTCGGCCTCTAGCAGCTTGCGGGCCTGGCTTACTTTCACCACTTTGGGCGCTTCTACCTGCGGTTCTGCCGCTATGCGCGCGCGCGCCCTGGGTTTGGCGGCGCCGGCTTTAGCGACCTTAGGTTTGGCGTCCTTGGGTTTGACGGTGGTGGGCGGCGCCGGGTTTTTCATTTTTCTGGTACGGGTATTGCTAGATTAAGGTCTAGGGTTTTTACCAATTGGTAAAACAATTATTACTGGATTAAATCGCGCTTGCAACCAGATTCGCGCAGTGCCACGAGCACGGGCGGATCGACAAGCCATTTTGATGCCACCCACGCGATTGGAAATCACACCATGCAAGCAGACGCTTTGACGCCCGGGGTCCACGCCGGTCGGCTGCCCCCGGCGCAATACGCCCACAACTTTTGCGACGCGCACCCGCCGCTCACCCTGGCGCAGGCCAAGATTGAGGCCGACCGCTGCTATTACTGTTATGACGCGCCCTGCCAAACCGCCTGCCCCACGGGCATTGACGTGCCCAGCTTTATCCACCGCATTGCCGACGACAACCCGCGCGGCGCGGCCCGCACGATTTTGGAATCCAACCCCTTGGGCGGCATGTGCGCTCGGGTCTGCCCTACCGAGGTGCTGTGCGAACAGGCCTGCGTGCGCAACACGCATGAGGACAAGCCGGTCGAAATTGGCCTGCTGCAGCGCTACGCCACCGACCACCTGATGGCGCACCCCGGCGCGCCCTTGTTTACCCGCGCAATCGCCACCGGGCGCCGCGTAGCGGTGGTGGGCGCCGGGCCCGCTGGCTTGGCCTGCGCCCATGGATTGGCGCGCCTAGGCCACAGCGTGGTGCTGATGGACGCGAGCCCCAAGCTCGGCGGCCTGAACGAATACGGCTTGGCCACCTACAAAACCACCGACGGCTTTGCGCAAAAAGAGGTGGCCTGGCTGCTGTCGATTGGCGGCATTGAGGTGCGCCACGGCGTGGCGCTGGGGCGCGAGTTGCAGCTAGACGCCCTGACAAAAGAGTATGACGCCGTGTTTCTGGGCATGGGCTTAGGCGGCGTGAACAGCATTGGCATCACCGAGCCGCAGGCCAGCGGCCTGCGCAACGCGGTGGACTTTATTGCCGAGCTGCGCCAGGCCAGCAACCCGGCCACGGTGCCGGTGGGCCGGCGCGTGGTGGTGATAGGCGGCGGCATGACGGCGGTGGACGCGGCCGTGCAGTCCAAAAAACTGGGCGCCCAATCGGTGAGCATCGTGTACCGCCGTGGTGCATCAGAGATGGGCGCATCGCACCACGAACAGGCATGGGCACTGGAAAACGGCGTGCACATCCACCACTGGGCCAGCCCAACGCAGATGCTGGCCGACGGCGGCCAGATCAGCGGTGTCGAATTTGGCCGTATGCAAATGGCCGACGGCAAGTTAGGCGCCACGGGCGAACACTTTGTACTAGAGGCCGATGTGGTGCTCAAGGCCATTGGCCAAACGCTGGTGGCCCAGCCCCTGGGCAGCGCGCTTGAGCTCAAAGGCGGGCGCATCGTCACCGACGCGCAAGGCCAGACCTCGCACGCCAAGGTGTGGGCTGGCGGCGACTGCCGCTTTGGCGGACGCGACCTGACGGTCGAAGCCGTGGAGCACGGCAAAGTGGCCGCCCATTCCATCCATTCCGCCCTCAGCGTCATCACCGCCTGACCCCCGAAAGCACCCAATGGCTAATCTGCAATCCACCTTTGCTGGCATCCACAGCCCCAACCCCTTTTGGCTGGCGTCCGCGCCGCCCACCGACAAGGCCTACAACGTCAACCGCGCTTTTGAAGCCGGTTGGGGCGGCGTGGTCTGGAAGACGCTGGGCGAAGCCGGCCCGCCCGTGGTCAACGTCAGCGGCCCGCGCTACGGCGCGCTGCTCACGCCTGACCGGCGGCTGATGGGCTTTAACAATATTGAGCTGATTACCGACCGCGACCTCGAACTCAATCTGCGCGAGATTGCCGAAGTCAAACGCCTGTGGCCAGACCGCGCCATGGTGGTGTCGCTGATGGTGCCTTGCGAAGAGGCGTCGTGGAAAGCGATATTGCCGCGCGTGGAAGACACGGGCGCTGACGGCATTGAGCTCAACTTTGGCTGCCCGCACGGCATGAGCGAGCGCGGCATGGGCGCCGCCGTGGGCCAGGTGCCCGAGTACATCCAGATGGTCACCGCGTGGTGCAAGCAGTACAGCAAGCTGCCGGTGATAGTGAAGCTCACGCCCAACATCACCGACATCCGCAACCCCGCGCGCGCTGCCAAAAACGGCGGGGCCGACGCGGTGTCGCTCATCAACACCATCAACTCCATCATGGGCGTGGACCCGTATTCGCTGACCATGAGCCCGGCCACCGGTGGCAAGGGCTCGCACGGCGGCTACTGCGGCCCGGCGGTCAAGCCCATTGCACTGAACATGGTGGCCGAGATTGCGCGCGACCCGCAAACGGCGGGCCTGCCCATCTCAGGCATCGGCGGCATAGGCACCTGGCGCGACGCGGTGGACTATCTGGCCCTGGGCGCGGTCAATGTGCAGGTCTGCACTGCGGCCATGGTCTACGGCTTCAAGATCGTGCAAGAGATGAATGATGGCCTGTCGAACTACATGGACGAAATGGGCTTTGCCGCGGTGAGCGACATCGTCGGCAAAGCGCTGCCCACGGTGTCTGACTGGCGCTACCTGAACCTGAACCACATCACCAAGGCGGTGATCAACCAGGACAGCTGCATCCAGTGCGGGCGCTGCCACATTGCCTGCGAAGACACCTCGCACCAGGCCATTACCAGCACCAAAGACGGCAAGCGCCACTTTGAGGTGAAGAACGACGAATGCGTGGGCTGCAACCTGTGCGTGACCGTCTGCCCCGTGCCCGAATGCATCACCCTGCGCGACCTGGCCCCCGGCGAACTGGACGAACGCACCGGCAAAACCGTGCAAGCCGCCCACGCCGACTGGACCAGCCACCCCAACAACCCGATGCGGGTGGCGGCGTAATATGCGCCGCATGACCGCGATATTGCGAGCAAAGTGCCAGAGCGCCGCTTCATTGCGAGCGCGGTGCCAGAACGCCGCGTCATTGCGAGCGCAGCGCGGCAATCCAGGTATCGTGGATTGCCGCATCGCTACGCTCCTCGCAATGACGGGGGCAGAGCGCGCCGAGAGCGCAGAGAGCGCAGCGCCACAGGGCTTCGTTCTTGCGGGCGCAGCACCACGATAAGCATTCAGCAGTTTTTTTGAGGAGACTTCAAACATGACCACACTTTTGATTAACGGCGGCACTGTCGTCAACGCTGACCGGGCCTTCAAGGCCGATGTGATTACCCAGGATGGAAAAATTACCGCCGTGGGCGAAAACCTGGCCGCGCCCGCAGGCGCCACCGTGGTGGACGCGGGCGGCCAGTATGTGATGCCCGGCGGCATTGACCCGCACACGCACATGCAGCTGCCCTTTATGGGCACCACCACCATGGACGACTTTTACACCGGCACGGCGGCGGGCTTGGCCGGGGGCAACACCACCATCATCGACTTTGTGATTCCCAACCCCCAGCAAAGCCTGCTGGAGGCCTACCAAACCTGGCGCGGCTGGGCCGAAAAGTCGGCCAGCGACTACAGCTTTCACGTAGCCATTACCTGGTGGAGCGAGCAGGTGCGCCAAGAGATGGGCACGCTGGTGCAAAACGAGGGCGTGAACAGTTTCAAGCACTTCATGGCCTACAAAAACGCCATCATGTGCGACGACGAGACGCTGGTAAACAGCTTCAAGCGCAGCCTGGAACTCGGCGCCATGCCCACGGTGCACGCCGAAAATGGCGAGCTGGTTTACCTGCTACAAAAACAAGTGGCCGAGATGGGCATCACCGGCCCCGAGGGCCACCCGCTGTCACGCCCGCCCATGGTCGAAGGCGAAGCCGCCAACCGCGCCATTGCGATTGCCGAAGTGCTGAACGTGCCGATTTATGTGGTGCATGTGAGCTGCATCGAAGCCGCTGACGCCATTGCCCGCGCCCGCGCACGCGGCCAACGCGTCTACGGCGAAGTGCTGGCTGGCCACTTGGTGGTGGACGACAGTGTCTACCGCCACCCCGACTTTGCCACCGCCGCCGCCCACGTAATGAGCCCGCCCTTTCGCAGCAAAGAAAACCAAGAAGTGCTGTGGCGCGGCCTGCAAAGCGGCAATTTGCACACCACGGCCACCGACCACTGCACTTTTTGCGCGGCGCAAAAAGCGGTGGGCAAAGACGCTTTCTCCAAAATCCCCAACGGATGCGGCGGTGTGGAAGAGCGCCTGGCGGTGATCTGGGACGCAGGCGTGAACACCGGGCGCCTGACGCCATCGGAGTTTGTGGCGATTACTTCGGCCAATACGGCCAAGCTGTTCAACATTTACCCACAAAAAGGGAGTGTGTCGGTGGGGGCGGATGCGGATTTGGTGGTTTGGGACCCGGCTGGCACCAAGACGCTTTCTGCGGCTACGCAGCACAGCAAGGGGGATTTCAATATTTTTGAGGGGCGCACAGTTACGGGCATTCCTAGCCATACGGTTAGTCGGGGGGAGCTTGTTTTTGTGCAGGGGGATTTGAGGGCGGTGCGGCGGGCGGGGCAGTATGTGAAGCGGGCGGCGTTTAGTTCGAATTTTGCGGCCTCTCGGTTGCGGGCCGAGGCTTTGCGGGCTACTTCTGTTGTGCGCTGAGGTTTGTTTATGTTGCTTTTGTCCCCCATCCCCCAGCCCCTTACCCCCAGCGGGGTAAGGGGGGCTTTTAACAGCCGATTTGGTGGCCTCACTTCGGCTACGCGTTCACGACTCGGTATGGCTTGTTGGTTTGCGCAGACCTTTTCTGGCGGGGGCGCGCACCCGATGCGCGCCCTGCGTGGTGCGGGCGCGGCTGGTATCGGATTTTTGTATTGGCAGGCACGATGTTTGCGCCAGCAAACGAGTGCCGGAGTTGGTAGTTCCCGCCATTGGGGCCGTGCTGAGCAGCGCAGCGGGGGGCGGATCAGGGCGGGCGCATGTTTGAGCGTAGCGAGTTTGCGCACGACCCCGCCACACGCGAGCAGCGCAAGGGACCCCGCTGGGGCACGGTCTATGGCTCGCCTTTTCTTTGCTTACTTTCTTTTGGCGAAGCAAAAGAAAGTGACTCGGCCGCCGGGCCGAACCCCGGCTTGCCACGTAACCACAACATCTTGAGGAAACAACAAATGACAGCAGCAACAGCAATAGACATCTCAACCATCCGCATCAACGGCGACCGCCTCTGGGCTTCCCTCATGGAACTCGCCCAAATCGGCGCCACCCAAAAAGGCGGGGTTTGCAGACTCACTCTGACCGACCTGGACAAACAAGGCCGCGACCTGATCGTCCGCTGGGCGCGTGAGGCGGGCATGACGGTCACCATTGACAAAATCGGCAACGGCTTTATGCGTCGCGCCGGGCGCAACAACAGCTTGCCGCCCATCATGACCGGCAGCCACATCGACACCCAGCCCACGGGTGGCAAGTTTGATGGCAACTATGGCGTGCTGGCCGGTATTGAGGTGGTGCGCACTTTGAATGACCTGGGCATAGAGACCGAAGCGCCGATTGAGGTGGCGTTTTGGACCAACGAAGAAGGCTCGCGCTTTGTGCCGGTGATGATGGGCTCGGGCGTGTTTGCCAAGGCGTTTACCTTAGAGCACGCCTACGCCGCCACCGACACCGAGGGCAAAACCGTGGGCGCAGAGCTGGCGCGCATTGGTTATGTGGGCGACCAGGAACCCGGCGACCACCCGATTGGGGCGTATTTTGAGACGCACATCGAGCAAGGCCCGGTGCTCGAGGACAACGACATCACCATCGGCGTGGTGCAAGGCGTGCTCGGCATTCGCTGGTTTGACTGCACCGTGACCGGCATGGAAGCGCACGCTGGCCCCACGCCCATGGCGCTGCGGCGCGACGCCATGCAGGTGGCCACGCACATCATGCAAGAGACGGTGGCCGCCGCCCTGCGCCACGCGCCGCACGGGCGCGGCACGGTGGGCATGGTGCAGGTGCACCCCAACAGCCGCAACGTGATTCCCGGGCGCGTCAAGTTCAGCATCGACCTGCGCAACGCCACCGACGCGCTGGTGGACCAAATGGCCGACGAGGTAAAAGCCTTTGCCGCGCGCAAAGCCGCAGAGACCGGGCTGGACGTAAAGATCGAGATGGTGTCGAGCTATTCGGCCATCGGCTTTCATGCCGACTGCATTGACGCGGTGGCGCGCGCAGCAGCCAAGCTGGGTTATTCGAACATGCCGGTGGTCTCGGGCGCCGGGCACGACGCGGTCTACATGGCCAAGCTGGCGTCCAGCGGCATGATCTTTATTCCGTGCAAAGACGGCATCAGCCACAACGAGATTGAAGACGCCAAGCCCGAGCACATCACGGCCGGTTGCAACGTGCTGCTGCACGCTATGCTGGAGCGCGCTGGCACCTGATCTGCACCTCTTCCTAAAAATCAATGGGCATACCGCCCTTGTACCGAGCTGCTTCGGCAGCGCCTTTTTTTGCTCGTGTTTTAACTCTGGAGAATATATGTCCCTGAAAATTTCCCGACGCCACTCTGTGGCTCTGGCTGCGCTGGTCTGCGCATCTGTGATGGCCCCCGGACTCGCACTGGCCCAGGCAAAGATCAAGGTGGCCGGTATTTACACCGTACCTTTTGAGCAGCAATGGGCTGGGCGCCTGCACACCGCACTCAAGGCCGCAGAAGCGCGTGGCGAGATTGAATACAAGGCCAGCGAAAACGTGTCGAATGCCGACTACGAGCGCGTCATGCGCGAGTACGCCACGGCGGGCAACACCCTGATCGTGGGTGAAGCCTTTGCCGTGGAAGCTGCGGCCCGCAAGGTGGCCAAGGACTTCCCCAAAGTGTCTTTCCTGATGGGTTCGAGCGGCAAGCCCGCAGCGCCCAACTTCAGCGTGTTTGACAACTACATCCAGGAACCCGCCTACCTGTCTGGCATGGTGGCTGGCGGCATGACCAAAAGCAACAAGATCGGCATGGTGGGCGGCTTTCCCATCCCCGAAGTCAACCGCCTGATGAACGCCTTCATGGCCGGCGCCAAAGAGACCAACCCCAAGGTCGAATTCAGCGTGAGCTTTATCAACAGCTGGTTTGATCCACCCAAGGCCAAAGAGGCTGCCTTTGCCATGATCGACAAAGGCGCAGACGTGCTGTACGCAGAGCGCTTTGGTGTGTCCGACGCCGCCAAAGAAAAAGGCAAGCTGGCCATTGGCAACGTGATCAACACCCAAGCCCAGTACCCCGACACCGTGGTGGCGTCTGCCATGTGGCACTTTGAGCCTTCGGCCGACCGCGCGATCAAGATGGTCAAAGAAGGCAAGTTCACCGCCGAAGACTACGGCCAGTATTCGATGATGAAGCACAAGGGCTCTTCTCTGGCGCCGCTTGGCACCTTTGAGAAAAAAGTGCCTGCCGATATTGTGACCAAAATGAAGGCCAAAGAGAAGGCTATTTTGGATGGTAAGTTCACGGTGGCGGTGGACGATAACCAGCCAAAATCTAGCGCCAAGTGACGGCACCGATTGCCTGATTTCGCTCTGAAACACACCCCCACGCGCGGGGGTGTTTTTTTATGACTGACCGCGTTCTTTCACTCGTCAACATCAGCAAACGTTTTGGCAGTCTTGTGGCCAATGACGGGATTTCGCTTGATCTGAAAGCGGGCGAAATTCTGGCGCTCTTGGGCGAGAACGGCGCGGGCAAATCGACGCTGGTCTCCATTTTGTTTGGCCACTACACCGCTGACGCCGGCAGCATCACGGTGTTTGGCAAGCCTTTGCCTGCGGGCGACCCCAAGGCTGCGCTGGATGCAGGCATTGGCATGGTGCACCAGCACTTCACCCTGGCCGACAACTTGAGCGTGCTCGACAACGTAATGATGGGCTCCGAGTCGCTGTGGCTGCCCCTGACGCGCCGCGCCGCCGCCCGCGCCAAACTGGCGCAAGTTGCGCAGCGCTTTGGCCTGGCTGTGGACGCTGACGCGCTGGTAGGACAACTTTCGGTGGGTGAGCGGCAGCGGGTCGAGATCTTGAAGGCGCTGTACCGGGGCGCGCGCATTTTGATTTTGGACGAACCCACCGCCGTGCTCACGCCGCAGGAAAGCGAGGCGCTGTTCGCGGTGCTGGCGCAAATGGTGGCGCAGGGCCTGTCGATTATTTTTATCAGCCACAAGCTCGCTGAGGTGCTGCGCGTGTCGCAGCGCGTGGCGGTGCTGCGCGCAGGCAAGCTGGTGGCGCAGGCCGATGCCCAGGGCACCACGCAGGCGCAACTGGCGCAGTGGATGGTGGGCCACGCGGTGAGCCCACCGCAGCGCCGCCCTTCGCCGCACACCGGAGAAGCCGTGTGCGTGCTGCAAAACGTGAGCACCGCGCCCGGGCGCGAGCGGCTTACTGGCGTGTCGCTCGCCTTGCACGGCGGCGAGATCGTGGCCGTTGCCGGTGTCTCGGGCAACGGGCAGGTAGCGCTGGCTGAAGCGCTGTGCGGCACGCGCCACACCACCGCTGGGCGCATTGAATTTTTGGGTCAGCCACTGCCGCAGGCACCGTCTGCCCTGGTGGCAATGGGTGTGGCGCGTATCCCTGAAGACCGCCATGCCGTGGGCGTGGTGGGTGATTTGCCGGTGTGGGAAAACGCCGTGTCCGAACGCCTGCGCAGCCGGGTTTTTTCGCGCTGGTCTTGGGTCAAGCGCGGTGTGGCGCAGGCCTATGCCCAAGCCGTTATGACGCGCTTTGACGTGCGCGGCGGCGGGCCCAACACGCCAGCGCGCGCGCTGTCTGGCGGCAATATGCAAAAGCTGGTTTTAGGGCGCGCGCTCATGCACCCTGGCAGCGTGATGGATGCGGACAACCCGGCGTTCACCCCCAAACTCATCGTCGCCCACCAGCCCACCTGGGGCCTGGACATTGGCGCGGTGGCTTATGTGCAAGCGCAACTCATTGCCGCGCGCGACGCGGGTGCTGCGGTGCTCGTCATCTCGGACGATCTGGACGAAGTGCTCACGCTGGGCGACCGTGTGGCGGTAATGCACGCCGGCCACCTGAGCGAGGCCAAAGCTGCGCTGGACTGGAGCCGCGAATCGATTGGCCTGGCCATGGCTGGCGTGGCGCACACGCCCAAGCTTCAGGACGCACAGCATGCGGCTTGAAAAACGACAACAGAGTTCGGCCCTGGCCTTGGTGCTGGCGCCCCTTGGCGCGGTGGCGTTCACCCTGCTTATCAGCGCGCTGCTGGTGCTGTGGGCGGGCGCGCCGG
>CAMDHS010000103.1 GCA_945898115.1 Comamonas sp. lk | reverse complement strand
GTGCCCAGCACCAAGCTGTGGGAAACCACAGCCGGGCGCGCTTTGCTCTCCGAAATCTTGCCCAAGGGCCTTCCTTTTGCCAACTTGAACAAGGCGCTGAAGAAGAAGGAAATTTCCAAGCTCATCAACGTGTCTTTCCGCAAGTGCGGATTGAAAGAGACCGTGGTGTTTGCCGACAAGCTGCTGCAAGCGGGTTTCCGCCTGGCAACCAAGGCCGGCATCTCGATCTGTATCGACGACATGTTGGTGCCGTTTGAGAAGCACGAAATCATTGCCCGCGCCCAAACCGAAGTCAAAGAGATCGAGAAGCAATACGTCTCCGGTCTGGTGACCTCTGGCGAGCGCTACAACAAGGTGGTGGACATCTGGGGCAAGTCGGGTGACGAAGTGTCCAAGGTGATGATGGCCAAGCTCTCCAAAGAGCAGGTCATTGACCGCCACGGCAATGAAGTGACGCAAGAGTCCTTCAACTCCATCTACATGATGGCCGACTCCGGCGCGCGCGGTTCTGCCGCCCAGATTCGCCAGGTCGCTGGTATGCGCGGATTAATGGCCAAGCCTGACGGCTCCATCATCGAGACGCCCATTACCGCCAACTTCCGCGAAGGCTTGAACGTGTTGGAGTACTTCATCTCCACCCACGGCGCGCGTAAAGGTCTGGCTGACACGGCTTTGAAAACCGCCAACTCGGGTTACCTGACACGCCGCTTGGTGGACGTGACGCAAGACTTGGTCGTGACCGAGCTCGATTGCGGCACCCACAACGGCTATCTGATGCGTGCCATTGTTGAGGGCGGCGAGGTGATCGAGTCCTTGCGTGACCGTATCTTGGGCCGCACCGTGGCTGAAGACGTGTTGCACCCCGAGACCCGCGCGGTGGTGGCACCCGCTGGCACCATGCTCGATGAGGACAAGATCGAAGAGCTCGAAATCCACGGCGTGGACGAAGTCAAGGTGCGTACCGCCCTGACCTGCGAGACCCGCTTTGGTATTTGCGCCAGGTGCTACGGACGCGATTTGGGCCGTGGCGGCCTGATCAACCACGGCGAAGCTGTGGGTGTGATCGCCGCCCAGTCGATTGGCGAGCCCGGCACCCAGCTGACCATGCGTACCTTCCACATCGGTGGCGCCGCATCGCGTGCTGCCATTGCGTCCAGCGTGGAAGCCAAGTCCAGCGGCAATATTGGCTTTAACGCCACCATGCGCTATGTGACCAACAGCAAGTCTGAGTTGGTGGTGATTTCCCGCTCTGGCGAAATCGTCATCCAGGACGAGCATGGCCGCGAGCGTGAGCGCCATAAAGTGCCTTACGGCGCCATCCTCAGCGTCAAAGCCGACCAGGCCATCAAGGCCGGTGCGATTTTGGCCAACTGGGATCCATTGACCCGCCCCATCATTACCGAGTTCGCTGGTAAAGCGCATTTCGAGAACGTGGAAGAAGGCTTGACGGTGGCCCGCCAGGTGGACGAGGTGACCGGTCTGTCGACGCTGGTGGTCATTGACCCCAAGCGCCGCGGTTCGGCCAAGATCGTGCGTCCGCAGGTCAAACTGATCGACGCCGCAGGCAAAGAGGTCAAGATTCCCGGTACCGACCATGCGGTGACCATCGGCTTCCCCGTGGGCGCGCTGGTGCAAGTGCGTGACGGTCAGGACGTGGGCCCCGGCGAAGTGCTGGCCCGTATTCCTATTGAAGGCCAGAAGACCCGCGACATTACCGGCGGTCTGCCGCGTGTGGCCGAGTTGTTCGAAGCCCGCTCGCCCAAAGACAAGGGCGTGTTGGCCGAAGCCACCGGTACCATTTCTTTCGGCAAGGAAACCAAGGGCAAAGTGCGCTTGCAGATTACCGACCCCGAAGGCAAGGTCTGGGAAGAGCTCGTGCCGAAGGAAAAGAACATCCTGGTGCACGAAGGCCAGGTGGTGAACAAGGGCGAGTCCGTGGTGGACGGTCCGGCCGACCCGCAAGACATCCTGCGTTTGCTGGGTTCCGAAGAGCTGGCCCGCTACATCGTGGACGAAGTCCAGGACGTGTACCGCTTGCAAGGCGTGAAGATCAACGACAAGCACATTGAAGTGATTGTTCGCCAGATGCTGCGCCGCGTGGTGGTCGAGGCCTCAGGTGACTCCGGCTACATCAATGGCGAGCAGGTGGAGCGCTCTGAGATGCTCAACACCAACGACCGTCTGCGCGCTGAGGACAAGATCCCGGCCGTGTTCACCAACTTGCTGTTGGGTATTACCAAAGCGTCCCTGTCCACCGACAGCTTCATCAGCGCGGCTTCCTTCCAGGAAACCACCCGCGTGCTGACCGAGGCCGCCATCATGGGCAAGCGCGACGAGCTGCGTGGCTTGAAAGAGAACGTCATCGTGGGTCGCCTGATTCCTGCAGGCACCGGCATGGCCTACCACGAAGCACGTCTGGTGCGCGAGCAGATGGACGACTCCGAGCGCCGTGCGATTGCCGAGGCTGACGCCGCCGAACTGGCTGCCGACACCGATACCGGCGAAGTGTCCTCGGAAGAGGGCGCTGCGGCCGAATAAGCGAAGTCCAGCACTTGGCTGCCGTACCCCGGGCTTATCGCTGGTAAGCCCGGGGTATTTTTTTAGGAGTTTGCACATGTCCCAGGCTTGGCCGTGGATTGCCGGCGCACTTGCGGTGTTTTGGATCGTAGGCTTGCACAACCGCCTGATGCGTTTGCGCGCCGTGGTGTTTGATGCCTCTGCTGTTTTTGAACGCGCCATGCAGGCGCTGATCGCCGTAGCGCGCGAAGCTGTGCCCGGCGCCGATGCGCCTTCGGTCATTGGCGCTGCGCTGCTGCAAGCGGCCGCTGCGCTGGAGATGGGCCTGAAAAACCAGAAAAACCCCCAGCGTGCGCGCCTGGCGTCGCAAGCGCCGGTGGACTTAGGCGCGCTATGGGCGCACCTGCAGCAAGCCTGGCTGGCCCACGCCGTGGCCGTCGAAGGCGTCTGCGACCCCGCCACGCTGCAAGCCCTGCGCGAGCGCTGGGACGCCGCCGACGCCCAGGGCCCGCTGGCGCGTTTGGCAGCCAACCAGGCGATTGCCGACTACCAAGCGGCCATCGACCAGGCCCCAGCGGCCTGGGTGGCCGGCCCCATGGGCTTTCGCGCAGTGGCTCCACTATGATGAAAACATGAGCACTGCCCAAGAACCGATCCCGCTGTGGCGCCAGTTGCAGGCCACCGCAGCCGTCATCGGCGCAGTGCGCAACGGCAGCTCGGGCACCGCAGCGGTGGAAGCCGTGGCTGCGCCGCTGCGCCCAGGCGTGCAGGCCTTGGCCTTTCACGTTTGGCGCAACCTGGGCCGCGCCCAGGCCTTGCGCAGCCGCTTGGTCAGCCGCATGCCTGCGCCCGCCACCGACGCGCTCTTGTGCGTGGCCCTGGCCCTGGCCTGGAATGAAGAGACCGCGCCCTATGACGCCTTCACCCTGGTCAACCAGGCGGTCGAAGCCCTCAAGCGCAATTTTTCCACCGCGCCCCACGCCAATTTTGTCAACGCCTGTCTGCGCCGTTTCTTGCGCGAGCGCGTGGCACTGGTAGCTGCCACAGACCGCGACCCCGAAGCGCTGTGGAACCACCCGCGCTGGTGGATTGAGCGCCTGCAGCGCGAGCATCCCCAGCACTGGCAATCGATTCTGACCCTGGCCAACACCCACCCGCCCATGACGCTGCGCGTCAATGTGCGCAAGTCCAGCCCCGCCGACTACCTGGCCCAGTTGCACGCCGCAGGCGTAGCTGCACGCGCGGGCGACGCTGCCGTGGTCTACCTGGACCAGGCGGTCCCGGTCACACTGCTGCCCGGTTTTGCCCAGGGCGCGGTGTCGGTGCAAGACGCCGCCGCTCAGGTGGCTGCACCCCTGTTGCTGCAAGGCCTGGGGCCCCGACCCCGCGTCTTAGACGCCTGCGCCGCGCCTGGCGGCAAAACGGCCCATCTGCTTGAAGCCGCAGATGCGCAGGTGCTGGCCGTTGAGCTCGATGACAAGCGCATGCAGCGCGTAGGTCTTACCCTGGAGCGCCTGGGTCTGAGCGCTGACTTGCGCACCGCAGACGCGGCCCGGCCGCAAGACTGGTGGGATGGCCTGCCCTTTGACGGCATCTTGCTCGACGCCCCGTGCACCGCCTCGGGCATCGTGCGCCGCCACCCCGACGTGCGCTGGCTGCGCCGCGAGACCGATATTGCGCAACTCGCGCAGTTGCAGCAGCGCCTGCTGGACGCGCTCTGGCCCCTGCTGCGCCCGGGCGGGCGCATGGTGTATTGCACCTGTTCGGTCTTCTTGTCCGAAGGCGCGCAGCAGATTGGGCGTTTTGTGGCGCGCCAGAGCGACGCCCATTGGCTGCCCTCGCCTGGCCACCTGCTGCCCGGCGCGGACCAGACCGCGCCCAAGGTGGGAGACAATCCGCCCCATGACCACGACGGTTTCTTCTACGCCTTGCTGGAAAAGCGCAGTGCCTGAACGCCTGCTGCGCATCCTTCGGCTGGCCTTTTGGCTGCTGGCCATGCCGCTGGCCCAGGCGCAAAACGCGGTCGATCTGCAGCAGCTGCGCGCAGACCGCGCCGGCGGCGAAGTGCTGGTCTCCGCCAGCGTGGTGTTTGAGCTGCCCCCCGTGGTGGAAGACGCGTTGCTCAAAGGCATTCCCCTGTTTTTCATGCTCGAGGCCGACCTGCTGCAAGAGCGCTGGTACTGGACTGACAAAAGGGTCGCTGGCGTGCAGCGCCAGCTGCGATTGGCCTACCAGCCGCTGACGCGGCGCTGGCGTGTCAACGCCACCACAGCGCCGGGCGGCGACAGTTCGCAAGGTCTGGCACTGAGCCAGAACTTTGACAGCCTGGCCGAAGCACTGGCCACGGTCAAAAAAATCTCCCGCTGGAAGGTGTCCGACCTGAGCGAGTCCGAGGCCAGCGCCAAGTACCGCGTCGAGTTTCGCTTCCGGCTCGACCTGGGCCAGTTGCCGCGCCCCTTCCAGATCGGGGCGATTGGCCAGTCGGAATGGGACATCCAGGCCAGCGGGCGCGCGCCCTTGCGCTCTGAGGCCGGCAAATGAGCAATCCTCGCCTGGCCCCGCTGCAAGGCGCGGCTGAGGACGCTGGCAGCGGGCGCAGCCTGCGCCGCGCCATTGCGGTGGGCGCAGCCCTCATGGTCGTCATTGGTCTGGTGCTGCTTTACCTGCTAACCCAGGCCACCAACAACCGCGAAATGTACGAGCAAAACTACGCTCGCCTGTTCACCCTGAACGTGGTGGTGGCAGGGTCGCTCTTGCTGGCCATTGTTTGGGTCGGCGTACGCCTGTACCAGCGCGTGCGCCAAGGCCGCTTTGGCAGCCGCTTGCTGGTAAAGATAGCCACCATCTTTGCCCTGGTGGGCGTGGCCCCTGGGCTGTTGATTTATGTGGTGTCTTACCAGTTTGTTTCGCGCTCGATCGAGACCTGGTTTGACGTGAAGGTCGAAGGCGCGCTCGAAGCCGGTCTGAACCTGGGCCGGGTCACGCTTGACACCCTCTCCAATGACCTGGCCAGCAAAACCCGCATTGCCGCAGGGCAGCTGGGTGACAGCACCGACGCCGTGCCCGAGCTGGTGCTGGCGCGCGTGATGGAGCAGCTTGGCGCTACCGAGGCCACGGTCTGGAACTCAGGCGGCAAGCTGCTGGCCAGCGTGGGTCCGATTGGTTTTCAGCTCAGCCCGGACAAGCCCAGCGGCAGCCAGTTCCGCACCGCGCGCGCCGAGCGTTCGCTGGCCTGGGTTGAGGGCCTGGAAGAGGGCGGCCCCGGCAAACAGGGCAGCCCGCGCATCAAGGCCTTGGTGCCCATTGCCAGCACCAGCGTGGGCCTGGCTACCGAGCAGCGGTTTTTGCTGGTGCAGCGCGCCTTGCCCGCCAATTTCGTGGCCAACGCCTTGGCCGTAGAAAGTGCCAACCGCGAATACCAGGAGCGCGCCTTAGCCCGCGAAGGCCTCAAGCGCATGTACATCGGCACCCTGACGCTCAGCCTGTTTCTGGCCGTGTTTGGCGCGATTTTGTTGGCGGTGATTTTGGGCAACCAGATCGCCCGGCCCCTGCTGGTGCTGACCGAGGGCGTGAGCCAGGTGGCCGCGGGCGACCTGACGCCCAAGCGGGCCATGCAGGGCAATGACGAGCTCGGCGGCCTGACCCGCGCTTTTGCGTCCATGACCCAGCAGCTCGCCGACGCCCGCGGCACGGTGCAGCGCAGCATGGTGCAGGTGGATTCGGCGCGCGCACATTTGCAAACCATTTTGGACAACCTGACCTCGGGCGTGCTGGTGCTCAATGCCGACGGCAGCGTGCGCTCGGCCAATCCGGGCGCGGCACGTATTTTGAAGTTGCCGCTGGAGAGCTTTCGGGGTGCCACTCTGCGCCAGTTGGCCGGTCTGGAGGCCTTTGCGGTGGGCGTGCAGCAGCAGTTTGCCGAATTCCTGAGCCGCCGCTTAGAGCAGCCCAACGACCACTGGCAGCAGTCCTTTGAACTCGGCGCAGCCCAGGAGAGCATGGCCAGCGGCGCAGACCGGCCCCAAACCCTGATTGCGCGCGGCGCCATATTGCCCGACCGCAGCCGCCTTTTGGTGTTTGACGATATCTCCGACATCGTGTCGGCCCAGCGCGCCCAGGCCTGGGGCGAAGTGGCGCGCCGACTGGCGCACGAGATTAAAAACCCGCTCACGCCCATCCAGCTCTCAGCCGAGCGGCTGGAGATGAAGCTAGGCGGCAAACTGCAACCGCCCGAGCAGGCGGTGCTGACCAAGTCGGTCAAAACGATTGTGGACCAGGTCGATGCCATGAAGCGTTTGGTCAACGACTTTCGCAACTACGCCCGCCTGCCCGCCGCTGTGCTAGAGCCCGTGGATCTGAACGCGCTGGTGGCCGATGTGATGCACTTGTACGAAGCCACGGCCGTGCCGATCCAACTCGAACTCGACGTGCAGATTCCCCGGGTACTGGGTGACGCCGAGCAGCTGCGCCAGGTCTTGCACAACTTGCTGCAAAACGCCCAGGACGCCACCGAGCAGTCCCTCGCGGCCTTGGCCGCAACAGTACCCGCAACAGTACCCGCAACAGTACCCGAAACAGTGCCTGGAACCGCGCCCGCAGCATTGCCCGCAAGTACCGATGTCAGCATCGTGTTGCGCACCCAGTTGCTGCCCAACTCCGGGCGGGTGCGCTTGTCGGTGCTCGACCACGGCGGCGGCTTTCCCGATAACATTCTCAAGCGGGCGTTCGAGCCCTATGTCACCACCAAGCAGCGCGGCACCGGCTTGGGGCTGGCGGTGGTGAAAAAGATTGCGGACGACCATGCCTCGCGCATCGAGATCAGCAACCGGGTGCAGGACGCCAAGGTCTTCGGCGCCCAAGTCTCGCTATCATTGGCGAGCGCAGAAACAACACTTTATTTGACAGACGCTTTACCGGACCGCGCATAAATCATGGCAAACATATTGGTGGTTGACGACGAACACGGCATACGCGATTTGCTGTGGGAAATTCTCAATGACGAGGGCCACACGGTAGAGCTGGCCGAAAACGCGGCGCAAGCCCGCGCTGCCCGCCTGCGCGAGCGCCCCGACCTGGTGTTGCTCGACATCTGGATGCCCGATACCGATGGCGTCACCTTGCTCAAGGAATGGGCTTCTACGGGCGCGCTGACCATGCCAGTGATCATGATGAGCGGCCACGCCACCATCGAAACCGCAGTAGAGGCCACCAAGATTGGTGCCATGGCGTTTCTGGAAAAACCCGTCACCTTGCAAAAATTGCTCAAGGCTGTGGAACAAGGCCTGATGCGCAACAGCATAGCCCCTATCCGCTCGGCGCTGGGCGCCCAAGCGGTGGCAATAGCGGCCGGCTTTGGGGCCACCGAAGTGCCCCTGGCGCCGCAAATGCTCAGCGCCCTGCAATCTTTTGACCTGGACCGCCCGTTGCGCGACGCGCGCGACGCCTTCGAGCGCGCTTATTTTGAGTACCAGCTGGTCAAAGAGGCGGGCTCCATGACCCGCGTGTCGGAGAAGACCGGCCTGGAACGCACCCACCTGTACCGCAAGCTCAAGCAGCTCGGGGTCGATGCGACCCGCAACAAACGCGGCAGCTAAACCGGCGCCCGCCGCGAGCCTGGCGCTCGCTTAGTCGCGGTTGCGCAGCGCTGCGCCATCTATCTCTGCAGCACCTGCGCGCACCAGTTGCGCAACCCAGTCTTCCACCAGCGCAGCCAAGGGCGCCTCACCCTTGAAAGCACGCGCCATCTGCGCCAGGTAGGGCGTGGCCAGCGCCCATTCGGTGAGTTTCTCCACGCTGGTGGTTTGCTGCTCTAACAGCTTGAACTTGAGCAAGACCTTGGCGGCATAGTTGCGGTGGCGCTCGGGCTGGCGCTGAAAATAGTCCAGCCGCGCGCGCGCTGTCTTGAGCGCGCCAGCCAGATCGGCAAAGGGCGCGCCATGGCCCGGAATCACGCTGACGGGGTCCAGATCAGCAATCAGGTCCAGGGTGGCGCCCACGGCGTCAAACGCGTCTTCGCCTTCAAGCTCCGGAAACACGATGCCAAAGCCGTTTTCCCACAAGGCGTCGGCCGAAATCAGCAGCCGCGCCTGTGGCGCAAACAGCACAACCGAATGCGGATCGTGCCCGGGTGCGGCGTGCACCTGCCACTCCAGCCCGCCCAAGTGCAGCGTGCTGCCGGGCAGCAGCACCTCATCAAAACCAAAGGGCGGGCAGCTTTGGCCGGTCATTTCAAAGGTCAGGTCCGCCGCCGACCAGGGCCGCACCGCGTGCGCGTGGCCGGGCGGGATCAGGGTGTCCATGTCCGGGTAGGCCGCCTGCAAGGCGGCATTGCCGCCGCAGTGGTCGCTGTGCAAATGGGTGTTGAGCAATTGGTCTAGCGGCTGGCCGCCCAGCGCGGAGCGCACCAAGGCCACGGTTTGCGCGCTGTGGCTGCTGTAGCCGCTGTCAATGAGTGCCGCATGCTGGGCGTCGCTCACCAAAATATTGTTGGACGACAGCCAGCCGCGTTGAAACACCCGTACCGAAGCAGGCAGAGATACAGGGATTGGGGCTTGTTGCATGTTGGGAATAGACATAGAAGCGGAATGCAGGAGAGTCTATGTCTTGATCAAGGCTCCGGGCTTTGGCAATTAATCGCCACGGTTTACGCTGCAGTGCAGCAAAACCTAGGGAAAACCCTTATAGTGGACGCATGAACCGAATTCGCGACACCTTTTCTATGCTGCTTGATGCAGTGGCGGGCCTGCTGCATTGGGCCCCAGCCGCTGGCCCCGCTACGGTTGCTGGCGCGCGTTTTCCGAAGGCGGCGCTGGTGCCCATCCGCAGCCTGCGCCCACGCCACCGTGCGGCGGTGCTGGCGCATTTGCTGGAGCTCTCTCCGGCAGACCGCTATATGCGCTTTGGCTACGCCGCGCAAGACGCGCTGATCGCGCGCTACGTTGACGGCCTGAACTTCGACCGTGACCAGGTGTTTGGCATTTTTAACCGGCGCCTGCGCCTGATCGCCGTGGCACACCTGGCCTATGCCCAAGACCCCAAGGCTGACCGCTGCGCCGAGTTTGGTGTCTCGGTGCTGCCGACCTATCGGGGCAGAGGCTTGGGCGCCAAGCTGTTTGCAAGGGCCCAGGTGCATGCGCAAAACGACCGTATTTCCTTGCTCTTTATCCATGCGCTGAGCGAAAACAGCGCCATGCTCAAGATCGCCCGCAAGGCCGGGGCCACGGTGGAGCGTTTTGGCTCGGAGTCTGACGCTTACTTGCAACTGCCCGCGCGCACG
>CAMDHS010000102.1 GCA_945898115.1 Comamonas sp. lk | reverse complement strand
ACCCGCCATTTGACTCGGCGCTGTGGGAGCCCGCCCTGACGGCTGCGGCCCGCGCCATCGCGCCCCAGGTCTGGGTTTATCTTGAATCTCCGGTGGCGTGGTCTGAAGCGCAACTCGCCCCCCTGGGCCTGGTGCTGCACCGCCACCTCAAGGCCGGCGCAGTGCATGCGCATTTGCTGCGCGCCGCCACGGCCGAGGAACGCGCAGCCGCGCTCAGCGCCGCTGCTGCAGCCAGCACTCCAACCTTGACCCCGACTGAAACTTCTCCCGGAGCTTGAACATGGCCCACGCCAGCGCGCCCACCATCGCCGTCTACCCCGGCACCTTTGACCCCATCACCCTGGGCCACCTTGATTTGATCCAGCGCGCTGCTGGCCTGTTTGGCACGGTCATCGTGGCGGTCGCCGCAGCGCACCACAAGAAAACCATGTTTAGTCTGGAAGAGCGTCTGGCCACGGTTAGCGAAGTGGTGCAGCCTTGGGCGCATGTCAAAGTGCTGCCGTTTACCGGTCTGGTGACCGAATTTGCCCGCAGCCAGGGCGCCTGCGCCATGGTGCGCGGCCTGCGCTCGGTCACCGACTTTGATTTTGAAGCCCAGCTCGCTGGCATGAACCGCGCGCTGGCGCCCGCCATTGAGTCGGTGTTCCTGACAGCAGATGCCCGCTACGCCCCTATTTCCAGCACCCTGGTGCGCGAAATCGCCACCTTGCAAGGCGACGTGGCGCAGTTTGTGCCGCCGTTGGTGCTGGCGCGCCTGCAGGCCAAGCTGCGGCCTGCCGCCTAAGGGTTCGCCATGGCGCTGCTGATTACCGACGAGTGCATCAACTGCGACGTTTGCGAGCCCGAATGCCCGAACGACGCCATTTACATGGGGGTCGAGATCTACGAGATTGACCCGCACAAGTGCACCGAGTGCATAGGCCATTTTGACGAGCCCCAATGTGTGCAAGTCTGCCCGGTGGCCTGTATTCCCATCCATCCGGCCTTTGTTGAAGACCGCGAAACCCTGTGGCAAAAATACCGCCGCCTGCAAGCGGGAGCCGCTGTCGCACCTGCTGTGGCGACTGACACGGCGCCACTGCCACCCGCCGCTGCGGCTTGAGCCGACAAACCTCCGCCCTTCAGAGGCCTCAGAAAGACCAGCGTCGTAACGGACGCTTGGAGTCCCCAAACCGCTGTTGCAGTGCGCAGGCGCGCTGCGGTTAGGGTTTGGTTTGTGCTTTGGGTTTGGCCGGTGCGGGCACCTTGACCGTAAAGCCCTCCGGCTTCTTGGGCTTGATGAGTTTGGGCTTGCTCACTTTTTCTGCGGACGTCCCAGTCGCCTTCTTTGGCTTCACGCCTTTTGAACCTTTCTCTGACACTTCAACCGCCTGGGGTTTGGGCGCCGCTTTGGCGGCTTGGGCGGCGGCCAAGGCTTGCGCTTGGGTGCGTTCTTGTGCGGCGGCCTCATCGGCGCGGCGGGCTTTTTCCAGTTGCCCGGCAAGGCCGCTAGCGCGGGCCGTGGCCTCGTCGGTTTGGGCCTTTTGCGCCGGTGTGCGCGGGTCTGCCGTGGGCACCGTCACCGCTTGGGCGCATGGGGTGTCGCTGTAGTTGTTACCGCAACGGTAAATGGTCTGGGCCTGTGTGGCTCCCATCGTGCTGGCGCCCGTGACCAAAATGGCGCAAGCCCACCGCCTGAAATGCAAAGCTTTCATGGTTTCCTCCCTGATGAATACGGATGCTGCGGCTCTGTGGCCGCTCGCATCTACGGTGCCAGGGGTGGCGCGGTCGCTTCCTTGGCCGGATCCGGCAGCGCGTCTGGCTTGGGTAGTTTAGGCCGTGGCGGCTTGCTGGTGTGGATCAGCAGCATGGCTTTGTTCATGTCGCCCGCCAGCAGCGCGGGCAGGGCTTTCAGCGCCCGGTCAATGCACTGGTTGATGGCGATGCGGTGGTCTAGCGTTGGTTTTTTCAGCACCCAATGGATGACTTCTGATTTGACGCCCGGGTGGCCCACGCCCAGGCGCAGGCGCCAGTAGTCGCCGGTGCCGAGTTGGGCATGGATGTCGCGCAAGCCATTGTGGCCGGCGTGGCTGCCGCCAAATTTGAGCTTGGCCTCGCCCGGGGCTAAGTCCAGCTCGTCGTGCACGACCAAAATCTCATCGGGGTTGATCTTGAAAAAGCGTGCCAGGGCTGCCACTGATTTGCCCGACAGGTTCATAAAGGTCTGGGGTTCGAGCAACCAAACCGTCTGGCCTTTAAAGGCGGTGCGCGCCACCAGGCCGTGGTAGCTGCGGTCCATTACCAGCGCGGTTTTGAGCGCGCGCGCGGCGCCATCGACAAACCAGAAGCCGGCGTTGTGGCGGGTGGCGTCATAGTCGGGGCCGGGATTGCCCAGGCCAACGAGGAGCTTGATCATGGCGTGCTAGAAATGGATTACGGGCGCAAGGAAAAGTGAAACGAACCGACAAGGCGCATGGTAGACCGAAAGCGCAGGCCCCAAACTAAAGCCGCGCTCCGAAGTGGGCTTGAAAGTAAAACGGCCCACCGAAGTGGGCCGTGTGCATTAAGCAGCGCAGGGCTTACTTCTTGCCTTTGCCTTTGACGGGCGCGGCAACAGGTGCCTCGACCACTTCGGCCACAGGGGTTACCACCGACACGATGACCGGGTTTTCGCGGCCACGGATGACTGCTTTTACACCGTTGGGCAGGGTCAGATCCTTGGCGTGCAAGGAGGTGCCTTTTTTCAGATCGCTCAGGTCAACCGCGATGAATTCGGGCAGATCGGCGGGCAAGCAAGCCACTTCCAGGTCGGTGACGACGTGGGTGATCAGGCAAGCGTCAATCTTGAAAGCTGGAGAATTTTCTTCGCCGCTGAAGTGCAATGGCACTTTCATGTGCAGCGTGGTGTTGGCGTCCACGCGCTGGAAGTCGATGTGCAAAATCAATTGCTTGAAGGGGTGCATTTGCACGTTGCGCAGCAAGACTTTGCTTTCCACGCCGCCCAGTTCCATGTCCAAGATGGACGCATGGAAAGCTTCTTTCTTGATGGCGTGCCACAAAGCATTGTGGTCGAGCTCAATAGCCAAAGGCTCGGACGTTCCACCATAGACGATGCCAGGTGTGCGACCGGTGATGCGGAGACGGCGGCTCGCACCCGTACCCTGCGCAGCGCGCTCAAAAGCGACAAATTTCATAACTTACTCCAAAAAGAGTCCACCGCGACCAGTGTGACTCCGGTTTAACAAAGGTGCCTGCCGCCAAAAACAGCAGCGCAGCACCCACTTTTTGCCCGAATCAAAACAAATTGTCTTGATCCGAGAACAAACTCATCACCGACTCACCCTTGGCAATGCGCAAAATCGTCTCGGCGATCAGCGGCGCCACGGTGAGTTGGCGAATTTTTTTGCATTGAGCAGCAGCCGCACTCAGCGGGATGGTGTTGGTTACCACCACTTCGTCGAGCGCGTCACCTTGCGAAATGCGCTCAATCGCCGGGCCTGAAAAGATGGGGTGCGTGCAATAGGCATAAACCTTTTTGGCGCCGCGCATCTTGAGCACTTCAGCGGCCTTGACCAGCGTGCCAGCGGTGTCAATCATGTCGTCCATGACCACGCAGTTGCGGCCTTCGATCTCGCCGATCACGTGCATCACTTCGCTCACATTGGCGCGAGGGCGGCGTTTGTCGATGATGGCCAGGTCGCAATTGAGCTGCTTGGCCAGCGCACGGGCGCGCACTACGCCACCCACGTCTGGGGACACCACGATCAGGTCTTCGTAGTTTTTCTGGCGCAAGTCGCCCAGCAGCACGGGCGAGGCGTAAATATTGTCCACAGGGATGTCAAAAAAGCCCTGGATCTGGTCGGCGTGCAAGTCCATGGTCAAAACGCGCGACACGCCAGCGGCCTGCAGCATATTGGCCACCACCTTGGCGGTAATGGGCACGCGGGTAGAACGCGGACGGCGGTCCTGGCGGGCGTAACCAAAGTAAGGGATCACCGCGCTGATGCGTTCGGCCGAAGCGCGCTTGAGCGCGTCCACCATGATCAGCAGCTCCATCAGGTTTTCGTTGGTCGGGGCGCAGGTGCTTTGCACCACAAAGACGTCGCGGGCGCGCACGTTTTGGTTGATCTCGACGGTGACTTCACCGTCCGAGAATCGCCCCACCGTGGCCGCACCCAGGCTGATTCCGAGGTCCCGCGCAATGTCCGCCGCCATTCCTGGGTTGGCATTGCCGGTGAAAACCATGAAATCGGGGTGGTAGGGTTCCTGCATGGGTCGGTCCAGAGAGGTTTATGGTTTCAGCTTGCACCCGGTAGGCAGCGATTGCCGCGCCGACCAGGCCTTTCACAATATTTGGCAGGGGAAGAAGGATTCGAACCTTCGCATGCTGGAATCAAAATCCAGTGCCTTAACCAACTTGGCGATTCCCCTACACAGGAGGGCAGCGAAGCGCCACCCACCGATAAACCTTTTCACTACCCTTGTGGGGTAGGAATCTCCTGTCACCAGCCCTTCAGCGGATGGCATTCCAAACTTCCGCACTCTTTGACCAGCACGCCCTGGGGCGCATCCTGCGTGTCAATCGCGTGCGGGAGTTCGGCAAACACCGCGCTTCCTGAGCCTGTCATTCTTGCCTTTAAGCCCTTGGACGCCAGCCATTCAATGGCATGAACAATGTCCGGGCAGAGCCTTTGGGCTACAGGCTGCAAGTCGTTGTGGCCAAAGCCGTACGGGTTTGCAGCGAAGCCTGAAATTATAGCAAGGTCCGTATTGCGTTTAAGACGGGGGTCAGAAAAAATCAAGCTGGTATCGAGTCCTGCCTGCGGCTTGGCGATCAACAACCGTGCGGATGGCACTTGCACCGGGGTGATTTGTTCGCCCACGCCCTCGATCCAGGCGTTGTCGCCGCCTAGAAAAAAAGGCACGTCTGCGCCCAGGCCCAGCCCGATGCGCGCAAGTGCGTCAGCGGGCAGGCGCAAGTTCCACAAACGGTTGAGCGCGAGCAAGGTAGATGCAGCGTCTGAAGAGCCCCCGCCCATGCCTGCTTGCGCAGGCACCGATTTGGCCACGCCGATGTGGGCACCCTGGCGGCAGCCGGTGGCTTGCTGGAGTGCCCGCGCTGCGCGCAGCACCAGGTCGTCCTCGGGCAAGGGCCAGGTCAGGTCTTCGCGGCTCAGGGTGCCGTCGTGGCGTACTTCAAAGTTGAGTTGATCGCACCAGTCGATTAGCAGGAACACCGATTGCAGTAAGTGGTAGCCGTCGGCACGTCGGCCGGTGACATGCAAAAAAAGATTGAGTTTGGCCGGAGCCGGGATGTCGTAGAGCGCTTGCATGGACAAGGATTATCCGGGCTCAAGAATGATGCGGATTTCGGCTGCCGCATCAGGCGCCAGGCGCCAGGCGCGGATTCGGCCTGCGGGCAGGTCTTGCAGGTCTACGGCCCAGCCGGCCGCGCTAGCCGCTTCTCCCTGCAGCCAGCCAAACACTGCGGCCAAGGGCAGCGGCGTGCCCATGCTGTGCGCCACCATGGCGTCTGCCGAGTTAAATTGCAGCAGCTCAGTGGGCGTTTGCAATGTGGCGGAACTTTCGCCCCAACGCAGGGTGGCCAGGCGCATTCCCAGCATACTGGTCAAAGACAGGCTGCCCTGTGCGCTAGAACCCTGGAGCGTGAATTGCGCAGAAAAAGCCTGGGGCGGTTCGCTGGCGACCTTTACAGCCAGGCGCCCTTGCCAGTGGTTTGTAGCGGCTTCAATGGGCGAGCGGGGGGTGATGTTGAGGTCGAGGTTGGCACAGCCTGACAACATCAATAGCCAGCACAGTGCCAACAGTGTGCGCAGGGAGCTGACCCGCGCTCCTGCGCGTGTCCTCATAGGCTGCCGCGCAAACGCAAAATGGTGGATTTGAGCGTCTCATTGTCGCGGTTGAGTTGCAGGCCTTCTTGCCATGCTGCGCTGGCCTGCTCGCGTTGGTTCATGGTCCACAGCACTTCGCCCAGGTGGGCGGCGATTTCTGGGTCTGGGCGGACACTGAATGCTTTTTGCAACAGCGCGAGCGACTCCACCAGGTTACCGCTGCGAAATTCCACCCAAGCCATACTGTCAATGATGAAGGGGTCGTCAGGCGAAAATTCCAAGGCCTTTTGCACCAGATCCCGCGCCTCTTGAAGGCGCTGGTTGCGGTCGGCCAGCGAATAGCCCAGGGCGTTGTAGGCTGCGTGGTAATCGGGCTTTGCAGCAATCAGGCTGCGCAAAATGCGCTCCATTTCATCGGGGCGGCCGAGCTTTTCAGCCGATATGGCTAGCTCGTAACTCAGCTCTGCGTCGCCTGAGAATGTTTGCAGCGCTTCAACGAGCAGCGCATAGGCCGCTTGCTCTTGTTGGTTTTCGCGCAGCAGTTGCAGTTCCATGCTGACTTTGCTTCGTGCGTCTTCGGCGTCTTTCTCGGGCAGTTGGCGTACCAATAAGCGTGCCTGGTCAAGGTTGCCCTGTTGCGCCAGCACCATGGCGCGGCGCAGCTGCACTTTGGCGGCGTCTTGCGGGCTGTTGATGCGCTCCAGGTAAGCCATAGCCTGGGCCGGATCACGGTTTTTCTGCGCGATTTGTGCCAGCAACAAATAGGCTTGTACTGCTGCGCGCGGTGTGGCGTTGGCCTCGGCTTCGTCTTCTGCGCTGTCTTGCGTGGGCGCGGGCAGCAAATCCAGATAGCGTTTGAGCGACTGTTCAGCCGCAGGCAGTGCTTGGTTTTGGAACTCGATGGAACCGCGCACCAGCCAGGCTTCGGGATAGTTCGGCTGAGCGCGGCTGAGCGCTTGGACCTGGGCCAGCGCCTGAGGGTAGCGCTGCAGCTCGATCAGTTTGCGGATGTAGCCCATGTGGATTTCGGGCACTGGTTTTGCCGCCAGGTAGGGTGCCAGCAGCGCCTGGGCGGTTTCAAAATCGGCGTCGAGCAAATTGACGCTTAGCAGCGCTACATCCTCGGACAGCGGATCGAGGCTGGCCCCCTTGCGCGCGGCGGCCAGGGCGGCAGGCTTGGCGCCAGCCAGCAGGCGCAGGTTGCCGACCATGGCCCAGGCCACCGGCCCGGTGTCTTTGCGCGTAAGGTCTTTGGTCAGGGCTTTTTCCAGCAGGTCGGCGGCGGTGGGTTTGTCGCTGGCGCGGGTAAAAAAGCGGCTCACAAACACAATTGCGGCGCCGCGCTCGCGCTCTTCGGCGCGCGCCAGCAGTCGCTGGGTGGGCGCCAGCGCCTCGCCCAGGCGGTTCAGGCCGACCAGCAGTTGCAGCAAATAGCGGTCTGCCTCGGCAGATTCGGGCAGAGCCTGTTGCCAGGCTTTGGCCGCGTTCAAAGCGGCGTTGGCGTCGCGCCCGCGCAGCGCGATTTCAATGGCGCGTTGAAAGAGCTGCGGCTCGGGCGCACGCCGCGCCGCACCCAGCATCAGGCCATAGGCCGAACCGATGTCCTCGTTTTGCAGGCTGAGTTCACTCAGCAGCAGTTGGTAAAACAGCTCTGCCGTGAGTCGGGAATTGGCAGTCGGGGGCGCCGCTGCCGGGTCGGAGTCCTGGGCCTGGGCCCATGAAGCCAAGACCAGTGCGCAGGTGGTGACGAAGTGGGGGATGCGTGGCATGGGACCATAATAATCCACAGACTGATTTTCAAGGTCTGCCACCTCGGGTTTAGCCCTATCCCAACTACTACCCGAGCGCCATGCCTGAATTACCCGAAGTTGAAGTGACCCGCCGCAGTTTTGCCGACCGCATTGCCAGCGCGCGCATTGAAGCCGCAGAAATGGGCAAACCCCTGCGCTGGCCGCTGGGTTGTGAGCTGGTCACACTCATGGGTCAGCGCGTGCTGGGTGTGCGCCGCCGGGGCAAATACCTGTTGTTGGACTTAGAGCGCGGCCTCTTGCTGGTGCACCTGGGCATGTCGGGCAGCGTCACCTTTTCTGCCGAACCGGGCTCGCCCGGCAAGCACGATCATTTTTCCCTGTACACCACGCAAGGCGTGCTGCGCCTGAACGACCCTCGCCGCTTTGGCGCGGTGGTGTTTGCGCCCGATGAACAAAGCCCACAGGCCCAAAAGCTGCTGGGCCGACTGGGCGTGGAGCCGCTGGGCGACGCCTTTGTACTGGACGATTTTTGCCAAGCGCTCAAAAAACGCAGCGCGCCCATCAAGCAAGTGCTGCTGGCGGGTGAGGCGGTGGTGGGGGTGGGCAATATTTACGCCTCCGAGGCGCTGTTTTTGGCCGGTATTCGGCCCACCACCCGGGCGTCAAGCCTGAGCCGCCCGCGCGTAGCGCGCCTGCACGCCGCCGTGCGCCAGGTGCTGCTGCGGGCGGTGGAAAAAGGCGGCAGCACGCTGCGCGATTTTTCCAACGCCCAGGGCGAGTCGGGCCACTTTCAGCTAGAAGCCGCAGTCTATGGCCGCGCGGGCCAGCCCTGCCGGGTTTGTGGGAGCCCGGTGCGCACCATCCGCCAGGGCCAGCGTTCCACCTTTTTCTGCCCGGTATGCCAAAAGCCGTGAACGCGCCATCCCAGCGCGGCGCGCTAGCTGCGCCTTCCCGGCCCGGTGCGCTTGCCGGGCAAGTGGTTGCCTGGCAGGCAGAGCACGGGCGCAACAGCCTGCCCTGGCAAAACACGCAAGACCCTTATCGCGTGTGGCTGTCCGAGATCATGCTGCAGCAAACCCAGGTGGCCACGGTGCGCGGATATTTCGCCCGCTTTATGGACGCGCTGCCCACGGTGCAAGACCTGGCAAGCGCCTCGCTGGACGAAGTGCTGGGCCTGTGGAGCGGCCTGGGCTACTACAGCCGCGCGCGAAATCTGCACCGCTGCGCGCAAGACGTGGTGCGTCTGCACGGCGGGGCTTTTCCGCGCACCGCCGAGGTGTTGGTGACTTTGCCCGGCATTGGCCGCTCCACGGCGGCGGCCATTTCCTCGCTGTGCTTTGGCGAGCGGGTGGCGATTTTGGACGCCAACGTGAAACGCGTGGTCACCCGGGTGCTGGGTTTTGACGGCGACCTGGCGCTGGCCGCCCAGGAGCGCGCGCTGTGGGACGCAGCCTCCGATTTACTGCCCGAGCCCACGGTGGCAGCGCAATCCATGGCGCGCTATACCCAGGGCATGATGGACTTGGGCGCCACCGTCTGCCTGCCCAAAAAGCCGCTGTGTTTGTTGTGCCCGCTGCAAGCCGCCTGCCGGGCTTGCGCCGCGGGTGACCCGCAGCGCTACCCGGTGCGCACACGCAAGCTCAAGCGCAGCAGCCAATCCATCTGGCTGCTGTGGGCGCAAACCGCCGATGGCGCGGTCTGGCTCCAGGCCCGTCCGACGCCTGGCGTGTGGGCCGGTTTGCAGTGTTTTCCGCTGTTTGGCAGCGAAAGTGCGTTGTTGGATGCGGTGCCGCTGCCCCTGCGCGCTGCCTTGCAAACCCAAACCACTTTTGTCCACGTGCTGACCCACAAGGATTTGCACTTGCACCCCTGGCGTCTGGTGCTGGAAAACGAAACTGATTTGGGCGCCTTGGGTGGCCAGTGGGTAGGTGCCGCGCAGTGGCCCGCCATGGGCTTGCCCGCGCCGATCCGCAAACTGCTGGCCAGCGCCTAGCGCGACAGCTTATGCGGGGTTTGGGTCTAGTGTTTGGCGACGTTGGGCAAGCCGTCAAGCTCGCGGTGGCGTTTGATCGTGACCCAGTCTGCGCCAAAGTGCTGCGCGAGTTGTTCCACCAAGTACACCGAGCGGTGCTGGCCACCAGTGCAGCCAATGGCTACCGTGACGTAGCTGCGGTGGTCGCGCGCCATGGCAGGCAGCCAATTACCCACAAAGTGGGTGATTTGGGCAAGCAT
>CAMDHS010000101.1 GCA_945898115.1 Comamonas sp. lk | reverse complement strand
CCTGAGTGCCAGCAAGGCCGTAGTGCTCAGCGTGACCAACGTCAACGAGACCCCCAGCCTTAGTTCCGGCGCCACCGCCAGCGTGGCCGAGAACACCGCCATCACCACGGTGCTCTATACCGCCAGCGCCACGGACCCAGACGCCAGTGACAGCAAGACCTGGAGCCTGAGTGGCACGGACGCCAGCCTGCTGACTATTGACGCCAGCACCGGAGCGCTCACGCTCAAGGCTGCAGCCGACTTTGAGGCCAAGACCAGCTACAGCGTAAACGTTGTGGCCACCGATGCGGGGGGCCTGAGTGCCAGCAAGGCCGTAGTG
This sequence comes from Comamonas sp. lk, assembly GCA_945898115.1. Taxonomy (GTDB): domain Bacteria; phylum Pseudomonadota; class Gammaproteobacteria; order Burkholderiales; family Burkholderiaceae_C; genus Allorhodoferax. Next base: position 9,496 of record CAMDHS010000101.1, on the reverse strand, counting down.
CTCAGCGTGACCAACGTCAGCGAGACCCCGGTGCTCAGCAGCAACGTCAGTACGCTTAAAGCGGGTGAGACAGCCACTATCACCTTCACCTTTAACGAGTTGCCGCTGGGCTTTGTGGATGCGGATATCGTGACCACGGGCGGAACGCTGAGCGCCATCAGCGGCTCAGGCTTCACCCGCACAGCCACCCTCACCCCCACTGCCAACCTGGCCTCTGGCACCGCCAGCATCAAGGTGGCCAGTGGCATCTACGCCGACGTAGGGACCAACACCGGTGGCACAGGCACTACGCCCAGCATCAGCATTGACACCTTGGCACCCACCATTGCCATCACCACGCCAACCGCTTCCATTGCAAGCGGCAGCATGGCAACGATCACCTTCACCGCCTCAGAAACCCCAGTCACTGCGTTGACCGCCGCAGACTTCACTGTTGCTGGGGGTACCTTGTCCGGTTTTGCGGTCAGCAACTCTGACTCCAAGGTCTACACCGCCACCTTCACCGCGGATGGCACAGCGGCTATTTCCATTAGCTCGCCTGCTGGCGCGTTTACCGACGCTGCGGGCAACTCCAGTACGGCCGGCAGTACGCCCTCCATTGGGTTGGAGTACACCGTTACCGTGTCTGACGCCTACGTCACCGGTGCGACCGTGTATTTGGATGTCGCCGGCGACGGCAGCTACACCGCTGGCACCGATATCTATGCCACCGAAGGCAGCACCGCAGGCACCTACACGTTTACCGTGCCCACCGGCACCGTAATCAGTAGCAGCTCCAAAATCATCACTGAAGGTGGCTTGGACACGGTGTCTGACGGCGCGGTCGACACCATGTCCACCGGTTTCGGAAACACCACCGTTTCCTACTTCTCTACCCTGTACGGCGCAGCCACCACCGATGCGGCCAAGGCTGCGCTGCTCACACAGTATGGAATGGGCAGCACCTACAGTGATGCCGACCCCTATGCCGCAATGATTGGTGGCAGCACTTCGGCAGCCCTGATCCTGGTGCAAAACCAGGCCATGTTGGCGATCTCTAAGAATATCGCCGCACTGGTACCGACCTTTCTGGACGAATTGCTGGGAACTACCAAAACCTCGGCCGACATCCAGGCGCAAATCGCCACAGAAATTGCCGCGATGCAGGCTGACGACCCCACCCACGCCGCTGACTTGGTCTCCACCACGGTTGCCAGCGCGGCAGCAGCCATCGAAGTGGTGGTGGAAAACGTGCTGAGCGCGTTTGGCGTCACCTCTGATCAGATCACGCAAAACAACGCAGCCTACCAAGCAGCCGCCCTGTCGATCGCCTCGGTCAGTTCTACCCTGATGCAGTTTGCCGATAGCAGCAAGCTGGCCAATTTGCAGGCCGGGGATAACGCCGCCTACCAGCAAACCGGCTCCGATGCCATGGCCACCGACTTGGCAACCTTTGTGGCCAGTTACTTTGCCACCACCACAGACACGGCTCGAGCGCTGCTGATCTCGAACCTGGCTGCCACTTATTCGACCGATACACTGCCTGAGATCGGCTCGGGCATGAATCTGAAGCAAGCTTTGCAAGAGGTCTTTGCGTTCCGTGGCGACTACGTCATCAGCAACGCATCGGCAACCGAGCAACAGGTCAACACAGCCATTGGAAGCACCACGCCGATTTCGAACGCGCCCGGACAAACGGGTCTGTTGTTTGGCATGGAAATTACCAACCCCAAGCAGGCCATCTCTCGCCGAGATGTGGAGGATATTGCCAGCGCCAAGGGCCTGGTCATAGGTGACGACATCACCATGCTCCTGTCGCCCAAGGACATGACACCCCAGAGCCAGGGCATTTCTTTGAAATACTCCCTGTCCAAGTACATGGACTCGGGGCTGGACTTTGTGAGGTTCGATAAAGATTTATCTGGCACAACACAAACAGGTGCCAACAAGTTCAATATCGCCGCTGTGGATGCTGCCCCAACGGATACCGTCAATGGGGTATCTCAGATCGTTGCGGTGACCATTACCGGGCTGGGTAACTTGGCCGGTGGAACTACCTTACTCGGCGGGGTGGGTACGCCCGGGTCGGTGGGTCCGACGGATAAGAAGATTCCGGTGTTCGACGAGAACATGAATGTGGTCATCCTGTTGGGCGCCACAGACGACCTCGCCGACTCGGGCGTAGCTGCCGATGGCGTGATCAACGTGCGCCCCAGCCTCTTAAACTTGGATCAAGCGAATATTGATAAGTTGGGAGTGCAAAGCAGCGCCCTCGATGACAGCCCATACCGCTTGAATCTCAAGCTGGGCCAGTACGACGCGGTGTACGAGAAAGCCTTGAGCAGTGAAGGCGCCTCCACAGTCACGCATGCACTGACGTTTGACACCAACCTGTTGGTCACCCTCACTATCAACGACACTGATGCGCCTAGTGCCACGACGGGCAAGGGCGGATGGGCTGGGCTCAGCTTGGTGGAAGCTAAAAACGTTGCCCAGTTCTTGCAAACGGTGGGCAACAGCGGCTTGGACGCCTTGGAAATCACTTACTCGGCCAAAACAGACATTGATAGTGCGCTGACCGGATTTGGCCTGGGCACCTTTGCATCCAATCTCAACACCCCTGAGAACACCGGTGTCACCTACACACTGCTGCCCACTGGAAGCACGGTCGAAATCCAAGCCTACAGCTGGAAGGCCCATACCCTGCTCGAAGGCGTGGCCGTGGGCATTGGCAGCGCCAGCCAAAGCACGGGATCCTTGGGTAGCACCAGTTTTGCGGCCATTACCGACACCGCTATCACGCTCAGTGCCACCCGCACCGTCCCGTCCGGCGAGGCCGCCACCACCTCTGCCGCCGTGAACCTGCAAGACGCCATCGCCATTCTCAAGATGATCGTGGGGCTGGAGGTCAATGGCACCGGAAAAGCCTTGTCGCCCTACCAGGCGCTGGCGGCGGACTATGACGGTAACGGATCGGTGCAACTCAGTGATGCTATTGGGGTGCTCAAACACGTGGTGGGCCTCACGGCCCCCGATCCGACCTGGTACTTTGTCAACGAGATTGACAGCACGGTGCCTGCAAAGGCTGGTCTGACCCCCGGACTGCCCCAGACAAGCATTGCCGCCACCCTGAGCGGCACCAGTCCGGTGCACGTGGGCCTGGTGGGATACCTGAGTGGGGACGTGGACGGGAGCTTTGCGGGGGCGTCTGGGGCTAGCGCATTGAGCACCAGTTATTTCTCGACGCTGGTGAGCGCGCATTCCGATGTGTCGGGTCTCAGCTTGGCGCAGTTCGGGGTCTACACCACGCCCTAAGAACGCCCCCACAGGAGCAGCGCTACAGCGGCAGGTCTCTGAGCGACTGCACCCATGCCAGCTGCCCGGGCAGGCAGTGGCTGCGCAAGTCGTATTTGCTCAGGGCGAATTCGCGTGCCGCGTCGCCTAGTCTTTTGCGCTCTTGGGGGTCCTCACAGAGCGCAATCACATTGTTTGAAAAACCGGCGACGTCAAAAAAATCAACGAGACGCCCTGTCTGCTTGCCCACTACGGCCTCGCGCACCGGCTGGGTGTCGCTGGCAACAATGGCGCAGCCTGCACTCATGGCCTCTAACAGGCTCCAACTCAGCACAAAAGGGTAGGTGAGGTAGACGTGGACGGTAGAGAGTTGCAGCATCTGCACGAAGTCGGCATAGGGAATCTTGCCGAGAAAGTGCACGCGGTCCGGGTCAATATCGGCCTTGACTTCGTTGAGAAAGACCTGGCGCCAGCCTTTGGCGCTGCCGCCCGATTTGCCGCCTGAGCCGGGTGGTAATGCCCCATAGCTGACCCCGTCGCCCCCCACAATCAGCACCCGCGCCTTAGGTCTGGCTTTCAAAATAGCCGGAAGCGCGCGCATGAAGATGTGGTAGCCGCGGTAAGGCTCCAGGTTGCGGTTGACGAAGGTGATGATTTCGTCTTGGCGGGTGAGCAGCAACTTGCCCTTGCGCGTGCCCAGCGTCATCGTGACGTCTGCATTGGGCCGGATGTACTGCGTGTCGATGCCATCGTGCATGACGCTAATCTTGGAACGAAAGGGCTCTGGAAACACCGAGCGCTGCCAATGCGTGGGCGACAAGCCGGCCTGGCTGATCGGAAAATGCAGGTCGTAGTTGGCGTTTTTCAGGCGCAGGCGGCAGGCGTCGTCTTCTTTGGCCGGTGACAACTCGTTGTCAAAACCCATGTCCGCGCCTTCGGCGTGGTAGTAAAACTCGCTGTAAATGCCCATGCGGGCTTGCGGCCACACATCTTTCAAAAACAGGCTCTCCCCCCATCCCGGATGGGCCACGATCACGTCTGGGGTAAACCCGTTTTGCTGCAGTTGCTTGGCGGCCCGGTAGGCCGCTTCGCCCCGGTGCACCTTGGCTTCAAGATCATGGAGCCAGCGGTGTGCCTGGCCGCTGGGCGGCGCCAACAGGCCATAGGCCACCGCCTGCACACCCGCCAAGGGCGGGCCAGGGTTGATGTGCATGGCCACCACGCGGTGGCCCGGCAGCGCTGCGAGCGCGGGCGCCAGATGCTTGAACTGACCAGGAAAGTTTTGGTGAACGAAAAGGATATTCACGCGTATTGAAGCAGCGCTGCTTCCTTGGCCCGAGCCTGTTCGCCGTTTAGGCCTATGTGCTTGTTTAGGCCGATTTGGTCGGTTTGGCTTTGGCGGAGGTTTCAAGCGCTGCGTCAACCGCTGCCTCAATCGCCGGCGCGGCCGCAGGCGTGGGCTCATTGCGCTTAAGGATGCCTTGCTCCACCATCCTGGCGATGACCTGGTTCAACTGTTCGGTCGTGCGCAAAAAGCCCTGGATGGGCAAGGCTAGGCTGCCTACTTTGGTGGGGACTGGCTGGGTGTTTGCGGCCCCTTGTGCCACGGTGATCAGGTCAAGGCGAACCACGCCGTCGACCAAGGTTACGTTGTCAAAGCCGTCGATAAAGGTGGAAGATTGGGACATATTGTTTGCTTAGGTGCAGTGAATGGTGAAGTTTTGCTCGCGCTAATCACGAGGTAAACATGGTATCAAAAGTACGATGGCTCCCACGGTAAGCTTTTGCAAGGCTTAGGCTGACGATGCCAGATGCCGCTGCGCCATTTGCAAATACCAATCCAGGCAGCCCGGATTGGCCATGGCTTCCTTGTTCACCACTTTTTCCAGCGGGTGGCCGAGCATGAGTTTTTTGATCGGCAGCTCTTGCTTTTTGCCCGACAGGGTGCGCGGAATTTCGGCCACCTGAAATATGGCATTGGGCAAAAAGCGCGGGCTCAGGGCGTTGCGGATGGCTTGCTGGATGCGGGTGGTCAGTGCCGCGTCCAGCGTCAGGCCTGGGCGTAGCACCACAAACAGGGGCATATAGCTCTCACGCCCCAGGTATTCCAGGTCCACCACCATGCTGTCCATCACCTCGGGCAGGGCTTCGACGGCGCTGTAGATTTCGCTGGTGCCCATGCGCAGGCCGTGGCGGTTGATGGTGGCGTCGCTGCGGCCAAAAATCACGCAGCCGTAGCCCGTGCCTTGGGCGTTGCCTATCCGCAGCCAGTCGCCATGGCGCCAGACGCCGCCGGTCTCTGCGCCCAGGTCGCCGCCGCCGGGCTTGCGGCCGTGGCCCGGCGGGTACATCTCAAAGTAACTGGCCAGATAGCGCGCGTTGGCCGTGTCGCCCCAAAAATACAGGGGCATGGACGGAATGGGCTGGGTGCAGACCAGTTCGCCTACTTCGCCCACAACCGGGTCGCCCGCCTCGTTCCAGGCTTCGACCGCGCAGCCCAAAAGCCGGCATTGCATGACGCCGGGCTCTTGTGCCAGCTCGCGGTTGCCGCCGATAAAGGCGCCGCAAAAGTCGGTGCCGCCCGAAATATTGCACCACCAGATGTCAAAGTCGGGTTGCGCCGGGCGCCCATGCTGGTGCAGGCGGCGAAATTGCTCGGTGCCCCAGATTTGTGTCTCGGGCGCCAGTGGGGAGCCGGTGGTGCCCAGCGCGCGCACGGCCCCCAAGTCGCCCAGCGTGGCCAGGTCAAGCCCGGCTTTTTGGCAGTTGGCAAAAAACGCCGCGCCCGCGCCAAAAAAGGTGACGCCCGTCTCGGCGGCAAAGCGCCATAGCGTGCCCCAGTCGGTGCGGTCTTTGTCGCCTGCAGGGTTGCCGTCATAGATGACGCAGGTGGTGCCGTTGAGCAGGCCGCTGAGCTGTGCGTTCCACATCACCCAGCCGGTGGAGCTGTACCAGTGGTAGCGCTCGCCAAAGCTGTTGGGGTGGTAGCTGCAGCCGATGTCGTTGTGCAAAATTTTGAGCGCCAGCGCCACGATCACCGTGCCGCCGTGACCGTGGACGATGGGTTTGGGCAGGCCGGTGGTGCCGCTGGAATACACAATCCACAGCGGATGGTCAAAGGGCAGCCACAGGGGCACAAAGGCGGCCACTGCGGCGTCGTCGCGGGCGGTGGTGTGCTCCATGGGTGTGGCGTCGGCGACGGCGCCCGCAGGGTCCAGATCGCCCAGGTTGTGGTGCACTATGAGGTGCTGCACGCTGGGCAGCGCTGCGCGCAGCTCTTGCACTACGGCGCGGCGGTCCAGGTCGCGCCCGGCGTAGCGCACGCCGTCCACCGCAATCAGGATCTTGGGTTCGATTTGTTTAAAGCGGTCGAGCACCGCTGCCGTGCCCATGTCGGGGGCGCAAATACTCCACACCCCGCCCAGCGATACCGTGGCCAAAAACGCCACCATGGCTTCGGGAATGTTGGGCAAATAGGCGGCTACGCGGTCGCCTGGTTGCAGGCCCTGGGCTTGCAGATGCAGCGCCATAGACGCGACTTGGCGGCGCAGCTCGGGCCAGCCCAGTTCCTGGTGGTCGCCGCGCTCGTTGCGCGAGATCAGCGCTGGCAAGCCGGCCGCGTGCGCCGCGTCCACATGGCGCAGCACCTGGTGGGCGTAATTGGTCTGCGCACCCACAAACCACTGTGCCCCAGGCATCACATTGTTTTGCAGCACCGCGCTGTGCGGCGTGGGCGAGCGCAGCTCAAAGTAGTCCCAGATGCTTTGCCAAAACGCGTTGAGGTCAGTCACGGACCAGTCCCACAGCGCCTGGTAGTCAGCAAAGCCCAGGCCGCGTTCGGCTTGAAGCCAGTCTTGGTACAGCCGGATTTGCGGCACATAGGGGGCAGGGGCGGCAGGGGCGGCGGGGTTGGCGGGCACGATGGGCGAGGCGGTTGTCTGGGTGGGAAAGGTCATGCCTGCGAGCCTAACAGCGCCCACCGCAGCGCGGCAGTATGGAAATCCCTGCACCGCAATGGTGTGCAGAATGGGGACTTTGTGGCCTGGTAGTTGCTTAAAGGATCAATATGACCTTCAAAAACAGTGCGAATTCTTTGGACGCCTTGCTGGACGCACCGGCAATGGGCGTGCAAGGCCTGCACGCGGCCTACCAGCGGCGGCAGCTGCGGCCTTCGCAGGTGGTCGAGCGTTCGCTGGCCCTGGCGCGCGCCAGCGAGCCGGGCTTGTTTACCTGCCTGCTCGAAGAGCGCGCCCTGGCCGAGGCCTGTGCCAGCGATGCGCGCTGGGACGCCGGGCGGCCACTCGGCCCCCTGGACGGCGTGCCCGTGGTCTGGAAAGACCTGTTTGACGTGGAAGGCACGCCCACCACGGCCGGCTCTGAGACCCGCCGCCATGCCCCAGTGGCAACGGAGGACGCTTTTGCGGTGCAACGCCTGGCCTTGCGCGGCTGCGTGAGCCTGGGCAAAGTGGGTTTGACTGAATTTGCCTATTCCGGCCTGGGCCTGAACCCGCACTTTGGCACGCCCATCAACCGCGCCAGCGTGGATGGCCACCGCGCACCGGGAGGCTCGTCCAGCGGCTCGGCGGTGGCAGTAGCCGCGCGCATGGCCTGGATTGGCATGGGCAGCGACACGGGCGGATCGGTGCGCGTGCCTGCGGCCTTTAACGGGTTGGTGGGCTTTAAGCCGTCCATCGGGCACTATGACAAGCGTGGCATTTTTCCGCTGTCGCAGACGCTGGACGTGCCCGGACCTCTGGCACATACGGTGCAAGACTGCGCCTGGGTGGACGCGGCGCTGCGCGGTCAGCCGCTGCAGCCGCTCTCACCCAGCGCGGTGTCTGGCCTGTCGTTTGTCGTACCCATTAATTTGGTGTTTGAGGGCATCGAGCCCGAGGCGCGCACTGCTTTTGAGCAGATGCTGGAGCGTCTGCGTGCAGCGGGCGCCCACATCGTGCACCGGCACATTGCCGCTTTTGACGAACTGGCCACGCTGACCGCCCGCCACGGCACCATCGCGGCGGCCGAGGCCTATTTCTTTCACCAGGCCCTGGTGGACGGCGCGCAGGCCGGCGCCATTGACCGGCGCGTGCTGGCCCGCTTGGTGCGCGGTAAAACGATGTCCGCACTCGACTTGCTCACCCTGCAAGCCGCCCATGTGCGCCTGCGCCACGAATGCGCAGCGCTCTTGGGCGACGCCTGGATGCTTTGCCCCACGGTCGTACACGTGGCGCCTCTGGTGGCGCCGCTGGAGGCGGACGACGAGTTGTTTCACCGCACCAATTTGCGCACCCTGCAAAACACATTGCCCGGTAATTTTGTCGACCTGTGTGGTGTGAGCTTGCCCATGGGCACGGGAGCGGCCGACATGCCGCTGGGCGCGCTGATTTCTGGTGCGGCCGGACGCGATGCGGCGCTGCTGGCAGCCGCGGCGGGCGTGGAGCAGTTGCTCGCGGCCAAGCATTCATAGGATTCTTTTGGGAGTCGCATAGGGCTACAGAAAATTTGTGTCTTATTCCCGGCCATCCGATGCACAACGACTTTTTGCCCAAATGCGTGCGGGTTGGCGGTAACTGGACGCCGCTTGACTACGGCCAAAAGCCTGGTGAGTGGATGGTGCCGCTACAGCGCGGCACTGTGTAGCCTGCCCCACATCTCGCAGGCCGCACAAGAAATCACGGGCTGCAACCTGAACCCGCTGGTTAAGAACTGCGCGGTGCGCGTGAACCAATTTGGCGGCATTGGCATCGACTAGCACTAGGTGAACCGGGAGGACGGTGACATGGTGCTGCTGCAATCAGGCTGCATTTGCCGCACCGTCCCTCGCGACATAAGCGCGCGCTGCCACCGGGTCGGAAACCATGCCGGCGCGCAAAAAAGTTTTCACTTGTTCATTTTTTTGGGGGAGGGCGGCGGTTTCCTGTGCCTCCATGTGGCGCAATTTCCGCGGCACGGGATCGCTTCTCTCTAGGGGCGTGCGATTTGCGCCGAACCCTTGCCATCAATAAATCTGCATAGACCAACGGGAAATAGGTAGCCACTTAGGCCAGAAAGTGACTTCGCTCAAGAAGGCGGCGGGTTCATTGCAGGCCCGCCGTTTCAGCACTTTGTTCAGATGGAATAAGTGAGCCGCATCACAGAAAAAAGTGTGGTCCCTAGGCCTAATTGACTAACGCGATCTCAGGGCTGTTCCCAAAAGTCGCAGGCTGCCATACAGGTATGTTTG
>CAMDHS010000100.1 GCA_945898115.1 Comamonas sp. lk | reverse complement strand
CCAGCTTTGACATGTTTCGCGATTACGCGCACCGGGCCGAAGTGTTTTGCGAATCCGTAGCAGAACTAGCGCTGGCCCAAGGCACCGTGATGGAGATGACCGCATGAGCGCCGCACAAGCCCTGTGGAGCCGCTGGTTTGGGCCGTCTGCCGCCGAGAGCGACGCGCTGCCGGTGCGCCTGGGTCGGCGCGCAAGCTACCAAACCGCCACCAGCGCCAGCAAGGCCAGCACTTTTGACCATCCGCTGCTCGCAGTCGTACTGATTTTGGTGTTGTGGGGCGCGGTGATGGTCTATTCCGCCACCATTGCCATGCCAGACAACCCGCGCTTTGCCAACTACACGCGCAACTACTTTCTGGTGCGCCATGTGGGTGCGATTGCCGTGGGCCTGCTAGTGGCATTGCTCGCCTTTCAGGTGCCGTTGGAAACCTGGGAGCGCATTGCGCCCATGCTCTTTATTGTGTCGCTCGTCTTGCTGCTAGCGGTGCTGCTGCCCTTTATTGGCAAGGGCGTGAATGGCGCACGGCGCTGGATCTCGCTGGGCGTCATCAGCTTCCAGCCCTCCGAGTTGGCCAAGTTTTCGGCGGTGCTGTATGCGGCGGGCTATATGGTGCGCAAGATTGAGCTCAAAGAAGATTTCATCAAAGCCGTCTGGCCCATGGCCGCGGCCGTGGCCATCATGGGCAGCTTGCTGCTGGCCGAGCCCGACATGGGCGCATTCATGGTGATTGCCGTGATTGCCATGGGCATCTTGTTTTTGGGTGGCGTGAATGCGCGCATGTTCTTTTTGATCTCCAGCGTGCTGGTGGCGGCCTTTGCGCTCATGATCGCCTTTAACGACTACCGCCGCGCGCGTATTTTTGCCTACCTCGACCCCTGGAGCGAGCACAACGCACTGGGCAAGGGCTACCAGCTCACCCACTCGCTCATCGCCATTGGCCGGGGCGAGATTTTTGGTGTTGGCCTGGGCGGCAGTGTCGAAAAGCTGCACTGGCTGCCCGAAGCGCATACCGACTTTTTGCTGGCCGTGATTGGCGAAGAATTTGGCCTGATCGGCGTGCTGTTGCTGCTGGGCCTGTTTTTGTGGCTGACCCGCCGCCTGATCCACATTGGCCGCCAGGCCGTGGCGCTGGACCGGGTGTTTGCCGGCCTGGTGGCGCAGGGCGTCGGCATCTGGATGGGCTTTCAGGCCTTTATCAATATGGGCGTGAACCTGGGTGCGCTGCCCACCAAAGGCCTGACCCTGCCGCTCATGAGCTACGGCGGCTCGGCCATTTTGGTCAACTTGATCGCCCTGGCCGTGGTGCTGCGGGTGGACTATGAAAACCGCCAATTGATGCAAGGGGGCCGGGCATGAACGCCAGAACCGTCGCCGTCACCACCCAGCGCACCGCCCTGGTCATGGCCGGAGGCACTGGCGGCCACATTTTTCCGGGCTTGGCTGTGGCCCAGGCCTTACGCGAACGCGGCTGGCGCGTGCACTGGCTGGGCGCGCCCGACAGCATGGAAAGCCGCCTGGTGCCCGCACGCGGCTTTGCGCTGGAAACCATCGCCTTCTCGGGCGTGCGCGGCAAGGGTCTCAAAACCCTGGCGCTGCTGCCCCTGCGCTTGGCGCGCGCGCTCGTGCAAAGTGCGCAGGTGCTACGCCGCCTGCGGCCTGACGTGGTGCTGGGCTTTGGGGGCTACATCAGCCTACCGGCAGGCCTGATGGCCGCGATACTGCGCATTCCACTGGTGCTGCATGAACAAAATTCGGTGGCCGGTGCCGCCAACCGCGTGCTTGCGCGCCTGGCGCAGCGGGTTTTTTGCGCCTTTCCCGGTGCGCTGCCTTCGGCCAAGTACGTGGGCAACCCGCTGCGCACCGAATTTTTAGACCAGGCCGCGCCTGCAGAGCGCTTTGCCGATCGCAGCGGCCCCTTGCAAGTGCTGGTGGTGGGTGGCAGTTTGGGGGCGCGCGCGCTCAATACCGTGGTGCCACAGGCCATGGCCTTGATACCAGAAGCGCAGCGCCCCGTGGTGCTGCACCAAAGTGGCGAAAAGCAAATGGACGAGCTGCGCGCCAACTACACCGCCGCGGGCGTCGAGGCCAGCTTGACGCCCTTTATCGACAACACCGCCCAGGCCTTTGCCGATGCCGACCTGGTGTTGTGCCGCGCGGGTGCGAGCACCGTGACCGAGATCGCCGCCGTGGGCGCCGCCGCTCTGTTCGTGCCCTTTCCGTTTGCGGTGGACGACCACCAGACCCACAACGCGCGCTTTTTGGTGGACCAAGGTGCGGGCACTCTGGTGGACCAAGCCGCGCTGACCCCCGAGTTTCTGGCCGACTGGCTGCAGCGCTGCGACCGCGCGCTGCTGCTGCAGCACGCCAATGCCGCCAAGAAGATGCAAAACATCCACGCCACGCAAGCGCTGGTCGAAGCCTGCGAGGAACTGGCCCCATGAAACACGCCATCCAACACATCCATTTCGTAGGCGTCGGCGGCTCGGGCATGTCTGGCATTGCCGAGATCTTGCACAACCTGGGCTACACCATTTCCGGCTCGGACTTGGCCGACAGCGCCACGCTGCGCCGCCTGGCGTCCTTGGGCATCCAGACGCATGTGGGCCACGACGCGGCGCATGTGGCGCGTGCGGATGCGGTCGTCACCTCTACTGCTGTGCAAGCCAGCAACCCCGAAGTGCTGCGCGCCCGCGAACTGCGCATTCCCGTGGTGCCACGCGCGCTGATGCTCGCCGAGCTGATGCGCCTCAAACAAGGCATTGCGATTGCAGGCACCCACGGCAAAACCACCACCACCAGCCTGGTCGCCAGCGTGCTGGCCCAAGCCGGGCTGGACCCGACTTTTGTGATTGGCGGGCGATTGAATAGCGCGGGCGCCAACGCACGCTTAGGCCAAGGCAACTACATCGTGGTCGAGGCCGATGAGTCTGACGCGTCCTTTTTGAACCTGCTGCCGGTGATGGCGGTGGTGACCAATATCGACGCCGACCACATGGAAACCTATGGCCACGACTTTGGCCGCTTGCAGCAGGCCTTTGTCGACTTTTTGCACCGCATGCCCTTTTACGGCACCGCGATTTTGTGCACCGACGATGCCGCAGTGCGCGCCATCGTGGACCAGGTGACCTGCCCCATTACCAGCTACGGTTTTGACGAGGGCGCCCAGGTGCGTGCAATCAATGTGTGCGCCGTGGACGGCCAAATGCATTTCACCGTGCAGCGGCGCAATGGCGTGACCCTGCCCGACCTGGACGTGGTGCTCAACCTGCCGGGGCGCCACAACGTGCTCAACGCCTTGTCGGCCATTGCCGTGGCGGTGGAACTCAATATTGAAGACGCCGCCGTGCAAACTGCGCTGGCCGAATTCAAGGGCGTGGGTCGGCGCTTTCAGCGCTACGGCGACCACGCGCTGGCCCAGGGCGGCGTGGTCACCGTGGTGGACGACTACGGCCACCATCCGGTAGAGATGGCCGCCACGCTGGCCGCCGCACGCGGGGCATTCCCCGGTCGGCGCCTGGTGCTGGCTTTTCAGCCGCACCGCTACACCCGCACACGCGACTGCTTTGAGGATTTCGTCAAGGTCATGGGCCAGGCCGACGCGGTGCTGCTGGCCGAGGTGTATGCCGCAGGCGAGGCGCCCGTGGTAGCGGCAGACGGCCGCGCGCTGGCGCGTGCGCTGCGCGTGGCGGGCAAGTTAGAGCCCTTGTTTGTGGACGACATCAGCACCATGGCAACCGCCGCTGTGGCCACCGCGCAGCCGGGCGACGTGCTCTTGTGCATGGGCGCTGGTTCGATTAGCGCCGTGCCCGCCAAGGTGGTGGAACTGCTGAAGGCCCATACGCAATGCGCCGGAGGCCAGGCATGAACACGCACAACTTTGGCAAAGTGGCCGTGCTCATGGGCGGCGCGTCGGCCGAGCGCGAGATCTCGCTGCTCTCGGGCAATGGTGTATTGAAAGCCTTGCGCTCCAAAGGCGTGGACGCCCATGCCTTTGACCCCGCAGAGCGCGAGCTCTGGACCCTCAAGACCGAAGGCTTTGCGCGCTGCTTTATCGCCTTGCATGGCCGCTTTGGTGAAGACGGCACTATTCAGGGCGCGCTGGAGCTGATGGGCATTCCGTACACCGGCTCGGGCGTCATGGCGTCTAGCCTGGCCATGGACAAGACCATGACCAAGCGCCTGTGGGCCGCCGAGGGCTTGCCCTCGCCGCGTTACTGCACGTTCGGCCCCGCGCAGCACAGCGACGCCAGCCTGCAGCAAGTGATTAAAAGCCTGGGCCTGCCACTGATCGTCAAACCGCCGCACGAAGGCTCATCCATCGGCATCACCAAGGTGACAGAGGCTGGGCAACTGCCGGGTGCGGTAGCCCTAGGCGCCCAGTACGAGCCCGAACTGCTGTGCGAGGAATTCATCGTGGGCGAAGAGGTGACTTGCCCGGTGATTGGCAGTGGTGCTGCTGCCCGCACAATGCCGGTGGTGCGTATCCAGGCCCCCGACGGCGCCTATGACTACCAGAACAAGTATTTCACCGACGCCGTGTCCTACCTGTGCCCAAGCGGCCTGCCTGCGGCCGAAGAGGCCGAGATTGCCCGCATCGTGCTGGCGGCTTACCGCAGCTTGGACTGCCGGGGCTGGGGCCGGGCCGACGTGATGATCCGCGCCAGCGACCGTAAGCCCTTTTTGCTGGAAATGAACACCTCGCCCGGCATGACCAGCCACTCGCTCGTACCCATGTCGGCGCGCGCCGCAGGCACGAGCTACGAAGACCTGTGCCTGCAAATTCTGGCGCTGGCCGCGCTCGACAACAGCGCCCACCACCGGAGCACACCGTGAACCGCACAGAAGACCCGAGCATGGACCTGCGCCTGATGAACGGCTTGACGGTGCTGCTGTTTGTCGTGTTTTTATGCTCGGTGGTACTGGCGGTGACGCGCTGGGTGTCCAACCGGTCGGCGTTTTCGCTGCAAGGCATTACGGTGCAAGGCGATGTGGGCCACGCCAACGTGCCCACGGTGCGCGCCCATGTGGTGTCACGCGTGGCGGGCACCTTCTTCAGCGTAGACCTGGCCAAGACCCGCAGCGTTTTTGAGACCATGCCCTGGGTGCGCCACGCAGTGGTGCACCGCGAATTTCCCAACCGCCTGCGTGTGCAATTGCAAGAGCACCAAGTGGCTGCCTATTGGGGCGACACCAACGAGCCGCGCCTGCTCAATACCTTTGGCGAAGTCTTTGACGCCAATGTGGGCGAGGTCGAGATCGACGATCTGCCGCGCCTGAACGGCCCATTGGGCCAAAGCGCTGCCGTGCTGGAGGCCTACCGGGCGCTGGGGCCGCAGTTTGCCGCCCTAGATTTGACAGTGGAAAGCCTGGAGCTCACCAGCCAGGGCAGCTGGCGCGTGGGCCTGAGTGGCGGCGCCGTGATTGAGGCCGGCCGGGGCGATCTGGACGAAGTCCAAAGCCGCACCCGCCATTTCCTAAAAACACTGACGCGCGTGTTGGCACGCTACCAGCGCCCGGCCGGCGCGCTGGAATCTGCCGACTTGCGCCACGAAAACGGTTACGCCATTCGGCTGCGCGGCATCAGCACCCTCGCAGCTGTGGCTCCCCCCAAATGAAGATTAACCAAGCAGGTACGCAATATGGCCCGTGAATACAAAGACTTAGTCGTCGGTCTGGACATCGGTACCGCCAAGGTGATGGCGGTGGTGGCAGAGGTGCTGCCCGGCGGCACCCTGCGCCTGGCCGGTTTTGGCTCGGCGCCCAGCAACGGCCTCAAGCGCGGCGTGGTGGTCAACATCGACGCCACGGTGCACAGCATTCAGCAGGCGCTCAAAGAGGCCGAGCTCATGGCCGACTGCAAAATCACCCGCGTCTACACCGGCATTACCGGCAGCCATATTCGGGGCATCAACTCCAGCGGCATGGTGGCCATTAAGGACCGCGAGGTTACCCAGGCCGACGTGACCCGCGTGGTGGAAACCGCCAAGGCCATCCACATTTCCAGCGACCAGCGCCTGCTGCTGGTCGAGCCCCAAGAGTTCATCATTGACGGCCAGGACGTCAAAGAACCCATCGGCATGAGCGGCATGCGCTTAGAGGCCAAGGTGCACATCGTGACCGGCGCGCAAAGTGCGGCCGAGAACATCATCAAATGCGTGCGCCGCTGCGGCCTCGAAGTCGAGCAGCTCATGCTCAACCCGCTGGCCAGCAGCCTGTCGGTGCTGACCGAAGACGAGCGCGAACTCGGCGTAGCGCTGGTGGACATTGGCGCGGGCACGACCGACATCGCCATCTTTACCAACGGCGCCATCCGCCACACCGCCGTGATCCCGATTGCCGGCGACCTGATCACCAGCGACATTGCCATGGCGCTGCGCACCCCGACCAAGGACGCCGAAGAGATCAAGGTCGAAAGCGGCCACGCCAAACAAGTGCTGGTAGACCCCGATGTGCAGGTCGAAGTGCCCGGCCTGGGCGACCGCAGCCCGCGCATGCTCAGCCGGCAG
This sequence comes from Comamonas sp. lk, assembly GCA_945898115.1. Taxonomy (GTDB): domain Bacteria; phylum Pseudomonadota; class Gammaproteobacteria; order Burkholderiales; family Burkholderiaceae_C; genus Allorhodoferax. The sequence continues at coordinate 3,355 of CAMDHS010000100.1, read as the reverse complement.
GCGCTCGCCGGCGTGATTGAGCCGCGCGTTGAAGAAATTTTCACCCTGGTGAACCAGGTGATGCGCGAATCGGGCTTTGAAGAAGTGCTCTCCAGCGGCATTGTGCTGACAGGTGGCAGCTGCGTCATGCCCGGCATGGTCGAGTTAGGCGAGGACATCTTCCTCAAGCCGGTGCGCCGCGGCATTCCGCTGTATTCCAACGCGCTGGCCGACATGGTGGCGCAACCCCGCGCGGCGGTGGTGATGGGCTTTCTGGAAGAAGCCCGCATTGCCCGCATGCGCGGCATCAAAGTGGCACAAAAAGGCGGCTCGGTGAAAAGCGCTTTTGGCCAGATCCGCGACTTCTTTGCCGGGAACTTTTAAATGCATCAATTTGCTCACTTTGAAGCCCGAAATTCATGCTATCTGGCGGGCCAAGCTCTGTGGCTTGCGCGTGCCGGGCCGCCAAGGCGAAGTTCCACTTTTTTAACCCCACTTTTTTCATTTTCCGTTTGCAAAACTACTAGGAGCTCCGCATGTCCATCGAACTAATTGAAGACGAATCTTTCAACCAAGGCACCCTGATCAAAGTGATCGGCGTTGGCGGCGGCGGCGGCAACGCGGTCGAATACATGATCCAGTCTTCAGTGACCGGCGTCGAGTTCATTTGCGCCAACACGGACGCACAAGCCCTGAACCGCAGCAGCGCGCACCGCCGCATTCAGCTCGGCGAGAGCGGCCTGGGCGCTGGCAGCCGCCCCGACAAGGGCCGCATGTCGGCCGAACAGGCCGAAGCCGACATCCGCATCGCCATCGAAGGTGCCAACATGCTCTTCATCACCGCCGGCATGGGCGGGGGCACTGGCACCGGCGCCGCTCCCATCATTGCCAAAGTGGCCAAAGAAATGGGCATTTTGACCGTGGGTGTGGTGACCAAACCCTTCGAATTCGAGGGCGGCCCGCGCATGAAAAATGCCGACATCGGCCTGGCCGAGTTGGAGGCCAATGTCGACTCCCTGATCGTGGTGCTCAACGAAAAACTGCTGGAAGTGCTAGGCGACGACATCAGCCAAGACGAGGCCTTTGCCTACGCCAACGACGTGCTGAAAAACGCCGTGGGCGGCATTGCCGAAATCATCAACGTGCCTGGCCACGTCAACGTCGACTTTGAGGACGTGCGCACCGTCATGAGCGAGCCTGGCAAAGCCATGATGGGCACCGCCCTGGCCAAAGGCCCGGACCGCGCCCGCATCGCCGCCGAACAAGCCGTGGCCTGCCCGCTGCTCGAAGGTATTGATCTGTCGGGCGCCAAGGGCGTGCTGGTGCTGATCACGGCCGCCAAAGGCTCGCTCAAACTGAGCGAATCCAAGCTGGCCATGAACACCATCCGCGCCTACGCTTCCTCTGAAGCCCATGTGATTTACGGCACCGCCTACGACGACAACCTGGGCGACCAGGTGCGCGTCACCGTGGTGGCCACCGGTTTGGGCCGCCAAGGCACGCACCGCCGCACCGCGCCTCCGCTGCAAGTGCTGCGCACGGGCACTGACAACGTGCCCTTTAACGTGCCCACGCTGAACAACCCCCTGGGCGCCTCCAGCGGCCAACGCGGCAGCAGCACCGGTCCCATGGCATCCATGGGTGGCATGGGCGGCGGCACCAACATGGGCGCCAGCAGCGCACCGCAAGCCGACTACGGCAGCATGAGCACCCCGGCGGTCTGGCGCGGCACCCGCACGTCGGCGGCGCAAAAGGTGGACGCGCTGTCGAGCGGCGGCATGGACGACTACGAGATACCTGCTTTCTTGCGCAAGCAGGCGGATTAAGTAGCGCCCCCACGCTTGTCACTGCGTGTACTGCGCTGCCCCCCGAGGGGGTGAATTTCCCTTGGGGCGGCCCGGCGGGAAATTGCTAGCCCCCACGCTTGTCACGGCGTGTACTGCGCTGCCCCCCGAGGGGGTGCTCCCCAGCTTGGGGCGGCCCGGCGCTGGGTCGGTCGCCCCCACGCTTGTCACTGCGTGTACTGCGCTGCCCCCCGAGGGGGCGCTCCCCAGCTTGGGGCGGCCCGGCGCTGGGTCCATGGCCCCCACGCTTGTCACTGCGTGTACTGCGCTGCCCCCCGAGGGGTGAATTCCCTTGGGCCGGGCGAGGCATTCAGAAATGCGCATAGCGGCGCGGTACGTTCCTGCACTTGTTGGTTAGCGGCGCCTACCGCCTGATGGGTACTTATCGGGGTGAAAAGTAGTTAAGCTTCACCAAGGACCGAAAGCAAGCCAAAAAACCATGTTCGAGCAAGCCTTCAAAAACATCGACGACATCCTGCACAAAGACGCAGGCTGCACCAGCGAACTGGATTACACCGAGCAATCGTCCTGGCTGATGTTCCTGTAGTACCTGGACGCACTGGAAGCCGACAAGGTCCTGGAGGCCGAACTGGACGGCAAAACCTACAGCTACATCATCGACAAAGCCTACCGCTGGGAGACTGGGCCACGCCCAAGGGCGCAGACGGCAAGCTCGACCACAACACCGCCCTGACAGGCGACGACCTGCGCGACTTCGTCAACAACAAGCTGTTTACCTACCTGCACGGCTTCAAACAACGCACCAGCGGGCCGCAGACCATCGAATACAAAATTGGCGAAGTGTTTGGCGAGATCAAAAACCGCATCCAGAGCGGCTACAACCTGCGCGACGTGATCGAGCTGGTGGACGAGTTGCGCTTTCGCTCCCAGACCGAGAAGCACGAACTCTCGCACCTGTATGAGACCAAGATCAAAAACATGGGCAACGCCGGGCGCAACGGCGGTGAGTACTACACGCCCCGCCCCCTGATCCGCGCCATGACCCAGGTGGTGGCCCCCAAGATTGGCGAGCGCATTTATGACGGCGCTTGTGGCTCGGCTGGTTTCTTGTGCGAAGCCTTTGACTATTTACAACGCCAGCCCAACCTGAGCACCTCTGACCACAAGACGCTGCAAACCCGCACCTTCTACGGCAAAGAGAAAAAGAGCCTGGCCTACGTCATTGCCATCATGAACATGATCCTGTACGGCATCGAGGCGCCCAACATCGTCCACGCCAGCACGCTGGCCGAGAACATTGCCGACATCCAGGACAAAGACCGCTTCGACGTGGTCCTGGCCAATCCGCCCTTTGGCGGCAAAGAGCGCAAAGAGGTACAGCAGAACTTTCCGGTCAAGACCGGCGAGACGGCGTTTTTGTTTTTGCAGCACTTCATCAAGTCGCTCAAGGCCGGTGGCCGCGCAGCTATCGTCATCAAGAACACGTTTTTGAGCAATACCGACAACGCCAGCGTGAGCTTGCGTAAGCTGCTGCTAGAAAGCTGCAACCTGCACACCGTGCTGGACTGCCC
>CAMDHS010000099.1 GCA_945898115.1 Comamonas sp. lk | reverse complement strand
GGCGTGGCCGCGCTGCGCCAGCAAATCAGCGGTTTGCGCCGCTATCCAAGGTGCCAGTGCGGGGGCGCCGGTCGCTGAAGATGCTGCGCTCATGGCAACAAGCCTTTGGCGCGCAAGGCAGCCAGCACTTCGAGCCACACGCCGTCGGCGCTCTGGTTGGCGTCGATACGGGCAAAGCGCGCCGGGTCTTCGCGCAGGCGGCGGGCATAGCCTGCAGACACTTTTTCAAAAAACGCGGCCGGCTGCGCCTCAAATTTGTCGGGCACCCGGGCACCCGCGAGTCGCTGCGCTGCTACGGCGGCGGGTAGGTCAAACCACAGCGTCAGGTCGGGTTGCAGCAGCTTGGGGGCGGTGCCGTTGGCCAAGGCCGCAGCGCTGGGCCCTTGCACCCAGCGCTCCAGCGTGTGCAGCACATCCCAGTCAAATTCGCGCCCGGCGCCCTGGTAAGCAAAGGTGGCGTCCGAAAAACGGTCGCACACCACCACGCGGCCCTGGGCCAAGGCTGGCGCAATCACGCGGCCAATGTGGTCGCGCCGCGCGGCAAACACCAAGAGCGATTCGGTGAGCGCGTCCATCGGTTCATTGAGCACCATGGCGCGCAAGGTTTCGGCCAGCGGCGTGCCGCCGGGCTCGCGCGTCAGGGTGACCGCCCTGCCCTGCGCCTCAAAAGCCTGCGCCAAGGCCGCGATGTGGGTGGACTTGCCTGCGCCGTCAATGCCTTCAAAGCTGATGAATAAACCGTTCATATTTCTCTTGGTACTGCTTGCCAGCGGCTATTTTCCGCGCTGGAACTGGTTGACCGCGCGATTGTGTGCGTCAAGTGTGTCGCTAAACACGCTGGTTCCGTCGCCCCGCGCCACAAAATAAAGTGCCCGGCTGGCGGCCGGATGCACCGCCGCGTACAGGGCTTGGCGCCCGGGCATGGCAATCGGCGTGGGCGGCAGACCGCTGCGGGTATAGGTATTAAAAGGCGTGTCTGCCAGCAAGTCAGCGCGGCGCAAATTGCCATCAAAGGCCGCGCCCAGGCCGTAAATGACGGTCGGGTCGGTTTGCAGTCGCATGCCAATCAGCAAACGGTTGTGGAACACCGCCGAAATCTGGGGCTGGTCGATGGTGCGGCCGGTCTCTTTTTCAATGATGCTGGCCAAAATCAGCGCTTGGTCTGCGTTTTGCAGCGGTATCTGAGGATTGCGCTGTGCCCACACGGCGGCCAGGCGCGCGTCCATGGCGCGCAGCGCGCGTTGCAGCACCGCCAGGTCACTGGCGCCTTTGGAATAGGTATAGGTGTCCGGAAAAAACCGCCCCTCCGGCGCCACGCCGGGGCGCCCGAGCTGTTGCATGAGCTCGGCGTCGCTCAGGGCGGCAGCGTCGGGCTTCAGGTTTTCAGCACGTTTAAGTGCGTCTCGCACTTGGCGAAAGTTCCAGCCTTCCACCAGCGTGACGCTGCGCGAAGCTTCATCGCCCTGCACAATTTTTTGCAGCAGGCTGCGCGGGCTGACATCGCCTTGCAGCTCGTAGCTCCCCGCCCGAATCTGGCGGGCCTGGCCAGACAGGCGAAACCACCAGTACAAAAGCTGCGGCTGCACGCCCACGCCAGAGCGGGCCACGACTGCCGCTACCTCACGCGGGCTGTCGCCGGGCTCAATGGACAGATCGACCATGGGCGCGTTCAGGCGCAGTGGCGCATTGACCCACCAATAAGCAAGCGCTGCGCCCAACAAGGCGATACCCACCGCAAAAAACAGCAGCTTGCGCATTGCGCGGCCCCAAAATAAACGCACGTTTTCATGCTCCCTGGTGTTCACAAGAGCCCATCATAAGGGGCCACGGAGCGGCGTCACCCAGGCACGCACGGTCGCTTTTCCTTGCCCCCCGTTTTGCACGCGGGGTGCCGACCTTGGCTACAAACCCAGGCCTTGCCAGACCGCTTCCATCTTGCTGGTGATGTCGGGTGTCATCTGCAAGGTGCGACCCCATTCGCGCTGGGTTTCGCCGGGCCATTTATGGGTGGCGTCCAAGCCCATCTTGCTGCCCAAACCACTCACGGGCGAAGCAAAGTCAAGGTAGTCGATGGGCGTGTTGTCTGCCAACAGGGTGTCGCGCGTCGGGTCAACCCGGGTGGTGATGGCCCACACCACGTCTTTCCAGTCGCGAATGTCGATGTCGTCGTCCACCACCACAATAAATTTGGTGTACATGAACTGGCGCAAGTAGCTCCAAATTCCGAACATGACGCGCCGGGCGTGGCCCGGGTAGCTCTTTTTGATGCTGACTACGGCCAGGCGGTAGCTGCAGCCTTCGGGCGGCAGGTAGAAATCCGTAATTTCCGGGTATTGGCGTTGCAGCAGCGGAACGAACAACTCGTTCAATGCCAAGCCCAGCATGGCCGGTTCGTCCGGCGGTTTTCCGGTGTAAGTGGAGTGGTAAATCGGATCGGTTCTTTGGGTGATCCGGTCGATGGTGAACACAGGAAACTCGGCCACCTCGTTGTAGTAGCCGGTGTGGTCGCCAAACGGCCCTTCCAGGGCATGTTCAAACCCGCTGGCATGGTGGGCATCGGGGTAAATGTGGCCCTCCAGCACGATTTCGGCGCTGGCGGGCACGCGCAGTGCGCTGCCCAAAGATTTGACCAGTTCGGTGCGTTTGCCGCGCAGCAGGCCGGCAAACTGGTATTCCGACAGGCTGTCAGGCACGGGCGTGACCGCGCCCAGAATGGTGGCCGGATCCGCGCCCAGCGCCACGCACACCGGGTAAGGCTGGCCGGGGTGGAGCGCACCGTGCTCTTTGAAGTCCAGCGCGCCGCCACGGTGTGGCAACCAGCGCATGATGACTTTGTTGCGCGCCAACACCTGCTGGCGGTAAATACCCAGGTTTTGCCGCGCTTTGTGCGGGCCCTGGGTGATGACCAGGCCCCAGGTAATGAGCGGGGCCACGTCACCGGGCCAGCAGTGCTGCACCGGCAAGCGGGCCAGGTCCACGTCCGCGCCCTCCCAGACCACATCCTGGCAGGGGGCCGTGCGCAATTCCTTGGGCGCCATGTTCCAGAGCGTTTTAACCATAGAGCCCAGGCCCATCAGGTCTTTGAAGCCTTTGGGCGCCTCAGGCTCCTTGAGCATCGCCAGCAGGTGTCCGAATTGGCGCACCTCGGTGAGGTCGGCCACACCCATGCCCAAGGCGACGCGGCGCGTGGTGCCAAACAAATTTCCCAAGACGGGGATGCGGTGCCCGGTCGGATTCTCGAACAGCAGCGCCGGCCCGCCTGCGCGCAAAGCGCGGTCGCACAAGGCGGTCATTTCCAGGTAGGGTGAGACGGGCGTGCTCACGCGCTTGAGTTCGCCGAGCTGCTCGAGCTGAGCGATGAAGTCTCGCAAGTCGCTATAGGCCATGCGGGTGTGTCGCTGCGTGCCTCAGGCGCCGGTATCGTTGCCTGTGGTCGGCGCCATACCGCTCCACCGAGGGGCTTCGGTTTGCGGCAGCCCAAGCAAGTCTATGACCCGGCTGACCGTCTGGTCCACCATCTGGGCAATGGTTTGAGGGCGGTGGTAAAAACCCGGCACCGGTGGAAAAACGATGCCTCCCATTTCGGTGACACTGGTCATATTGCGCAAATGGGCAAGATTGAGCGGGCTTTCACGCACCATCAGAATCAGGCGCCGCCGCTCTTTGAGCGTGACATCGGCACAGCGGGTGATGAGGTTGTCCGACAGGCCATGGGCAATCGCTGCCAGGGTGCGCATGGAGCATGGCGCCACCACCATGCCTTCGGAGCGGAACGATCCACTGGCAATGGCCGCACCGACATCGTGAACGGGGTGCGACACATGGGCCAATCGCTCCAGCTGCTCGCGGTTCATCCCGAGCTCTTGCTGCAGATTAAGCAAACCGGCGGCCGACACCGTCAAATGGGTTTCCACCTCGTCGAGTTCGGCCAACATTTGCAACAGTCTCACGCCGTATACCGCGCCGCTGGCCCCCGAAATGGCCACGACGATGCGCTTGCGGGCGGGTGGCGCTGTGCGGTTAAGGGGAGATTGTTCTTGGTGCATCACAGCCCGGCGCGCCTTGATTTCCAGCGCTTTAACAACAGCGAAGGCCTGAAATAGTCCAGATCGAGCACCGGCAATTCCAGCGCGTCCATGGTGTTTTTCACCAGCAGCCCCAGTTCGGTGTCGCCTTCCATGGTCAGACGGCGGTTGAAGAACAGGGTGTCCGGATCTTCCTGGCGCCGGGCCAGACGCACGAAGTCGTGGGCGCTGGCGCTGATGCACAGGTCTGCTTCTGCCGATTTTTGGCAGGCCACAAAGCGGTCGGTGCGCCATTCAAAATCAAAAGTCCATTGGGCATCGGTCACCCGCAGCCGTATTTTTTTGCCTGACAACATAGCCGCCACATCACTGGCCAGGCGCTTGGCCAAGGCCAGATTCAATGCACCCACAAACAGCAAGGAGCCGGGGTACGCAGGCAAGCGCCCCAGCAGCGCTCCGGCTTGCGGGGGAATCAATAGCGGGGTCGCGCTCACGGCAAGTCCGCCAAAGCCATGGCGTCTTCGCCGTGGGCCACGTGTTCCAGACCGGGCTTGCCGTACCAGTAACCGTTGCAGGCCTGATCAGGCATCCAGGCTTGCAGCACCTCTTGGGCGCAAGCGGCCTGCGTTTCGCCGGTGATAACCGCATGAAACACCCCGAGAATTTCAGGCGTGTGTTCGGCCTGCGGGCTCACGCGCACCACGTCCACGCCAAGCGCACGCAATGCAGCGATTTCTGGCAGCAGCTGGTAGACGCGGGCAGACTGCGTTTGCGTCCCATTGAGCACCAAAAAGCCCTCTTTTTCCCGGGTGCGCAGCATCAGGCCATCGGGATGGTCCAGGCAGCCAGAGCGGCAATCGTCTTTGGGTAAATTGCGGTGGCGCGCGGTAAAGCAGCGCGCCGAAAACGCCAGCGGCATGCGCCCGTAGACAAATACCTCGGTTTGCAGGCCCACCGGGCGGCCGTGTTGCATGAGCGCCAGATCCTCACGCCCCATTTCCAGCGGCATCACCCAGCGCGCAATTCCCAGGGCGGCGAGCCATTGCAATGTCGGCAAGTTGTAAATATTGAGGTGCGGTCCGGCAACAAACGGTGCTTTGCCCTCCAGGCAATGGACGGCGCCCATGTCGTTGGCCTCGACCATAAAGCCCCCCTGCACGCTTTGATCGACGATCTTGTGCAGGGTCGCCACGTCGGCGCCAGATTCGATCAACACCTGGGTGGACAGTACGACTTCTTTGCCCGCGTCCCGCAAGCGCGCCGCAATGCTGAGCCAGTCGGCCAGGCGCAGTTCACGCCGGCGCGAACACACGGTCTCGCCCAGGTAGACGATGTCCACCGCCGTGGCGGCCACGGACTTGTAGAAGTCCAAAACAGTATCGCGCGGCCAGTAGTACAGCAGCGGCCCCAGTGCAAGTTTCATTATTTCCAAGGCCGGTGGTAGGCCCCCAAAGTGTGCTGCTGGCCTTCGGCCACCTGGTCGAGGCTTCGCATCCAGACCGGCTTGGCCGAGTAGCGGTGCGGGTTGTCGCGGCAGCTGTCAATGGCCTCGCGCCAGACCTGGGTGACTTGCGCCACATAGGCGGGGCTGCGCTGGCGGCCCTCAATCTTGATGGCACTCACGCCCATCTTCATCAGCTGGGGCAGCAACTCCAGGGTGTTGAGGCTGGTGGGCTCTTCGATGGCGTAGTAGTTCTCGTCATCAGCCACGTCAAAGCGGCCCTTGCACAGGGTGGGGTAGCCCGCGTTTTCCCCTTGGGCGTAGCGGTCGATCAGCACGCCGTTGAGCCGCGACTCCCGGCCCTGCGGCGTTTCCACCCAGCGCACAGCCTTGGGCGGCGAACACACGCCGTGAGTGTTGGGCGCCTGTCCGGTGACGTAGGACGACAAAGCACACCGGCCCTCGACCATCACACACAAACTGCCAAAACCAAACACTTCAATTTCAACCGGGGTCTTTTCCAGCACCTGCCCCACCTGGGTCATCGACAACACGCGCGGCAGCACGGCGCGGGCGATGCCAAAGTGCTGGTGGTAGAAATTGATCGCTTCAAAATTGGTGGCCGAGCCCTGAACCGACAGATGCAATCGCAAATCGGGGTGGTGCTCGCAGGCATAGGCCATCAAACCAGGGTCGGCCAGAATCACCGCGTCCACGCCGCTGTGGGCTGCGCGGTCAATCGCGTTTTGCCACACTTGGGGCGCTGCGGCCTGGGGGTAGGTATTGAGCGCCAAAAACACTTTTCGGCCCCGGTCATGGGCGTAGCGAATACCGGTGGTGATGGCGGCCACGTCAAAATTCAAGCCGGCAAAGTTGCGGGCATTGGTGGCGTCCCGAAAGCCAAGGTAGACGCAGTCAGCGCCGTGGTCCACCGCCGCTTTGAGTGCCGGAAGGCTGCCCGCCGGACACACAAGCTCCATGGCTGCGCACGACAAGGCCACCGGCGCGGTGAGGTTTTCAGCAATAAGGGACATGCAAGACAGGGGGGAGAAAAGCCAGAATGAGCGGCGCGAAGTTAGCAGCCTTCCCTGCGCAATCCAATGATCCAGATCAAGTCAGCAGGCTAAATTGCTTTATGTTTTGTGACGGTGCGCAATAAAGGCGCGGCTTGTTCCAAGTCAAGTCGCGCGCAGCAACGCTGGGCTAAATTGCCCGCCACCACGCGTCTTTGCGATGCGTGAAACACCAGAAAGAACCCGTGAACACCTCCCAGACATTGAACTTTCCCATCCACGGCTTTGACGCACGCGGTGTTGCCAAGCGCTTTCGCCATGCCGCCATCTTTGGCGCACTGGAGTCTCTTGAAGAAGGCGAGACCATGCGCTTTGTCAATGACCATGACCCCCTGCCCTTGTTGCAACAAATTTCACAGCGCTATGGCGCGCAAATTGGCATGGCCTACGTGGCGCGCGACCCTGGCAACATCGTGATCGACTTCACCGTCCGATCCTCGGACCAGGGTGCAACAGCAAGCCAAGGCCCAGGCGAATGCGGATCGGGCGGCTGCGGCTGCTCTGGCAACCGGTAACCCCCGTGCATGGTGCGGGGCGCCTGACCGGGCGCGTCCGCCCTGGCGTTAGACTGCACCCAAACATGCAGTACGAGCGCCGCTTCGTCCTGCCCCAGCCACAACCCGAAACAGGACAACGCAATGCATCCAGCCTCCATGAAACACAGCGCCAGCATCTGGGACGGCGAAGTCGGCAATTCCCGCTGCATTGACGTGGTGCACTGGGAAGGCGACATCACGCCCGAAGAACTGGCCAATGTGGCCAGCCAAATATCGCCTGTGTGGGAAATGGTGGACTTGCAGCTAGACCCCGCGCATCCCCTGCACGGCAACGCCTACCACCTGCGCCGCCTGGGCGACGACGAATACGAAGAAGCCGAGTTTTTCAAGCGCCGCGCGGCGTTTGAGGTCAAGCACGCGGGCAAGCGCGTCTGGGTGCACGGCTACCACATCGAAGTGCGCCCGGGCGAGCACACCGACCAGCCTTTCTTTTACGACCGCATGTTCAGCACCGTGTTCAAGTCCTTGGACGAGATCGAGGCGCTGTGCGACCAGCATTACGGCGCTGGCGTGTGGGACGAATACAGCCTGTACCCAGACGACAAGCTGCCCAAGCCGCTGCCCATCGACTTCTGATCAGCGCGTCCGCCGAGTTATCGAAAGCGGTGCGTGGGCTGGCGGGTAGCCCACCAGCTCATGGCCATGGCCGCAAGCAGGCCCACAAAGCCATACCAGTGCAGCGTGTCCATGTTGCCCTGGGCGATCAACCAGCCGCCGCTGCCAGCACCTATCGCCTGGCCCGCGTACATGGCCGCACTATTGAGCGCAATCGACCCTGAGGCCAACAGGGGCGCAATACCGACCAGCCGCGCCTGCTGTGCGGAATTGGATGCAAAGCAGCCCAAGCCCCAGGGCACACAAACCAGCGCCGCCAACGCCAGCGTGTCGGCCAAGGGCCATAGCAAGAGGCTCAAGGCCATGCTCCCCACCGCCCACATCACCGCGCGCGGCGCGCCGATGCGGTCAATATGGCGCGACATCAGCACATTGCCAATCAAGCCGAAGGCGCCAAAACAGGCAAACAGCAGGCTCAGCTCCAGCGGCGTCACCTGCAAATACAGCTTGAAATAGGGCGCAAAGTAAGAAAACAGCACAAACTGCCCCGCCGAATACAGCAGCGTCACCGCCACGCACAGCATGAGCGCGCGCGACTGCAAGGTTTCACCCCAGGCAGCACGCGAAAACGCCGGGGGCCGGACACCGTCTGGCAGACTGCGCCAGACCCAGGCGGCGCTGAAAAAACTCAGCAGCGCCACAAATCCAAACGCTGCACGCCAGCCCAAAGTGCCGCCAATCCACGCCCCGAGCGGCATGCCCACCACCGAGGCCACCGACCAGCCCAGAAACACAAAAGTAATGGCGCGGCCCCGCTGCGCCGGTGTCACCAGCAAGCCGATGCAGGCCGCTGCCTGCGGCGTAAAGATGGCCGGCGAAATGGCAGCCAGCACCCGCACCACCATCAGCGAGGCAAAGTCGGGCATCAGCGCGCTCAAGGCCAAAAACACGGCGTACCACAGCATGGACAGCGCCAACAAGCGCCGCCGATCCCAGCCAGCAACCACGCTGGCCAGCAGCGGCGCACCCACAAACATCATCACCGCCGCTGCCGTAATCAGCTGCCCGGCCACCGCCACGGAAATATCCAAAGACGTGCCAATGTCGTTGAGCGTGCCCGGCACGATCATGACGCCCGTGCCGATCACAAAGTTGCCAAACAAAAGCGACCACAGCACGCGGGGCAGCGGTTCTTGGCGTGTGGCGGGGGTGTTTTGGGGCATGGGCGAGAAATGAGTAGTGCGCTGCGCCAAAGTAGCGCTGACTTGCATTGTCGCCGTCCGCCTTGGCTCGGCCTGTGCCGGGCTTGACAGGCGGGGCCCAGATGCGCGCAGCGCTACTGGCGCAACTGCGCGGGAAGCTGCTGGCGCAGCAGTGCAGGGTCGGTCAAATGAAGGGTTTGCCAGCCCAGCGCGGCGGCGGCTTGCACATTGGGGCCATGGTCGTCGATGAACAGCGTGCTGGCTGCTTCAAGCTGGTAGCGCCGGGCCAGCAGTTGGTAAATCTCGGTCTGCGGCTTGGTCAACAGCACATCGGCAGAAAAAATACCGCCTTCAAAGCAGTCCAAAAACGCATGGCGCTGCTCCAGCGTGCGGGCAAAAGGCGCGGGCATGTTCGACAAAAAGAGCAAGCGAACGCCCTCCCCCGCCTTGCGGCGCGCCTGCAAATCGCCAAGCAGCTGCACGGTCGTGGCGATGGGCTGCAGTTGCGCGCCAATGGGGGCAATCAGCGCGTGCATCTGCGCCTGCCCAATCGCCAGGCGCTGCGCGGTTTGCGCAATTACGTCGTCCTGGCTGCGCTCGCCCCGGTCAAAAGCAAGCCAGTCGGCATGCGAAAAAATCGCACGACCCAGCGCCTCGGCGCTGTCAAAACCCTGCCAGTCGCCTCCAAAGTGCGAGCGCACCATGGCCGCCGGGTTCCAGTCAAACACCACGCCACCAAAATCAAACACGACATTCAAAATTTTCATGCTTCTGATTTCCAGCTACCAGGCAATGGCCGCGCCACGGTAGTCCACAAACTGCGCCCGTCCGGTGGGGCGCAGTTGGTCCAACACACGCAGCATGTGCGCGGCGGCCACCTCGGGCGCCAGTGCGTCTTCGGGCGCAACAAAGGGTTGGCTCAGGCGCGAGCGCACGGTTCCGGGTTGCAGGGCCGCAAACACCGCCAGCGGGCGGCGCCGGTGCGCCTCAATGGCCGCAGTTTGCAGCAGCATATTGCGCGCCGCCTTGGCCGCGCGGTAGCCATACC
>CAMDHS010000098.1 GCA_945898115.1 Comamonas sp. lk | reverse complement strand
CCGTCTTGACCCAAATCAGGCAACCCTCTCGGCTAAAAGGCTGGTGATGGCTCAGGTGCGGGCTGCGGATCCAGCAGCCCTGCGGGTAGCGCCCGTGTTCGTCCTCAAACACGCCCTCGACCACAAAAATTTCTTCGCCCCCGTAATGGCGGTGCGGATTGAAAAACGTGCCCGGCGCCCAGCGCACCAGCGCCGTGTGCGTGGTGCCAAATTCGGAGAGCGGCAGCACCGTCAAACCCTCCACCATGCCTTGGCGCCAGCGTGCGCGCCGCGTGTCCACCACCACCCGCTCGCTGTCTTGCGGCTGCAGGTGGCGCAGCTTGACGAACAGCGTGCAGCCGTCTACCGAGAAAGGCGCGTGGCTCGACCCTGGCGGGTTCTTGAGGTAGCTGCCCGGCCCGTAGTCGCCCGCCTCATCGCTCAAGGTGCCTTCCAGCACCAAAATTTCTTCACCCAGCGCGTGCAGGTGCGCCGTAAAGCGCGCGCCAGGCGCGTAGCGCACGATGCTGGTGGCCCGCGCCACCTCGCCGCCGTCGCGCGCCAGCAAGCGCCGCTGCACCTGGGACTGCGGCGATGCAATCCAGGCCAGCTGCTCGCTGTTCACCACGCAGCGCTGGGTCTCATCGGCATTGATTTGCACCGGGTTCATCGCAGCAAGCCCCAGGCCGCTGCCAGGCAACTGGCGCAGGCCACCAAGGTCAGGCGCAGTCGCATGGGCAGCCAGCCCTGCAACTGGTAGCGGGCGTACAGGCGCCGGTCTACGCCAAAGCACAGCAACAACAAGCCCGCCAGCAGCAGCAAACCCCAAGGCGTGGGCTGCAGCAAAGCCGTCCAGGCTACCAAACTGGGCGCCACGCCCCACAAATACGCCATGGGCTCCGGCGCACCACTGCGCATGGCCAGGCCCCAATGGATGGCGCCCAAAAAGCTGGCAATCGTGGCGCCATAGGCCAGCAGCGCAAAACCGTAAAAAGCCCGCCCTTCGCCCCCGGGCCAGCACACCGCCAGCGCCAGCAGGGCAAAAGGCAGCAAGCCGCCGTAGCCCAGTGCCGCAACCAGGGCAGAGGGTGCAGGGGCGGTGTCAGGAATGGAGTCGATTGGCGGATGGTCTTGCATGGTGGTTTCTTGGGTCAAAGGCGGCGTCAATCCCTGCCAAAGGCCGGGGCCGGGCCGCCTGTGGCAGTATCAGGCACTGGCACGTTGTGCCGCACCTGATTTTGCCGCCTCCTGCCGGGCGCCGGCGCCCACCGCATATTTGACCGCCTGCACACGGGCACTTTTTCTATGACTGCTTTGAACGTTTTGGGCACTGCGCTACTGGCCTGCTCTTTTGACCCGCTTACCGGCTTTTTCCGCGACGGCTGTTGCAACACCGATGACCACGACCAGGGCACGCACGTGGTGTGCGCCCGCGTGACGGCCGAGTTTTTGGCTTATTCGCGCCAGCGCGGCAACGATTTGTCTACGCCCCGCCCCGAATACCGCTTTGCCGGCCTGCGGGCAGGCGACCGCTGGTGCCTGTGCGCCCTGCGCTGGAAAGAAGCCTTGGCAGCCGGTGTGGCGCCGCCGGTGCACCTGGAAGCCACCCATGCCAAGGCATTGACGGTCGTGACCCTGGACCAGCTGCAGGCCCACGCGCTGCCCGCGCCACAGACGCCAGCATGAACCCGCTGCAACCCAAAAAGCTGCTCTTAAGCAAATGGACGGCGGTGGCGCCGGTGGCCAAGAACAAGCATTTTTTGGTGTCCAAAGTCATTGCCTGCGCGCCGCCGTCGCAGGAAATCGAGGCGATAGAGCTCGAAGCCGTGTTTTCCAAGGACGTGGTCCGCATGGACTGGCGCGCGCTGCGCGACCCAGCCTTGTGGCTCCAGGGCTGGGTCTAAACCCAGAGCAGGACGCACGAGGCTCAAAATGCCAGAGGTCTAAAAGAGCCGAAGCGACGCGAACGGTCGCCTCCAAGGAAACTCAGCGCTTTGCCAGCGCCTTTTTCACGTCCGAGACGATGCTGCTGCCATCGGGCGCGGTCATGCTCGAATAGCTGTCGATCAGCTTGCCGTCGCGCCCGACCAGGTATTTGTAGAAGTTCCAGCGCGGCGAGCCGCCTCCGGCCTTGGCCAGTTCCAGAAAAAGCGGGTTGGCATTTTTGCCGGTGACCACCGATTTTTCGAACATTGGGAACTTGACGCCGTAGGTATTGAAGCAAAAGTCGGCAATGTCCTTGCCTTTGCCCGGTTCCTGCTGGCCAAAGTCGTTGGACGGGAAGCCCAACACCACCAGGCCTTGTGCTCCGTAGTTGGCGTACAGCTTTTCCAGCCCCTCGTACTGCGGGGTAAAGCCGCAGTAACTAGCGGTGTTGACCACCAGCAGCACCTTGCCGGCGTACTGGCACAGGTTTTGGGGGGCGTCGTCTTGCAGGCGGTTAAAGGTTTTTTGCAGCAGCGCGGGGCAGACGGCGGGAGAGGCCTCGGCGGCCATGGCCCCTGTTGGCGCGGCCAGCAAGGCCCCGAGCAGCGCGCCCAGGGCGACAAAACGGAGCGGGAAAAAAGCCATAGCGGTCAATCGGTAAAGGAGCGAGTGGACAAGGGTATGGCGCTGGCCCCTTAGGCCATCGATACCGCGATGAAGGCCAACAAGAACATGAGCACGGCGCCGGCGATGGGCAAGACAATGGGCATCATGGGCACAATTTCTTCCACCACGTCATGGGGAGCGGCGTCGGCGGCATCATTGGGGGCTGCGTGGGGTGCGGACATGGGGATTTCTTTCAAAAACGGGATGCGCCCAGACTTGGCACAATAAGGCGCGGATTTTACCCATAAGCCCGCGAAACGCCCCGGTCTGGCACAAAAACACGGGTTATGACCGTCCGGGGCGCCCAAAACTGCCCCTTTTGTGTCTTTTTGTAATTTTTTCGAAGGCTCTGTCAACCGCGCCACAGGCTGGTGCGTGATAGGTGGGCGTGGGCGACATCAACAAATTGCTCGCTTGGCTCTCCTCAACCTGACGTATATGCAAAAAACACCGATCGCAATGCCCGAAAAAGGCACGTACAAGTGGCAGCTCTTCAGTTACTGGTCCGACGAATACCGTCAGACCCGTGCGGACCATTCGGCCTATATCGCGCTCAATTTCGCCGGCGCCTTGGACGTGTGCCGCACCAAACTGCAGGCGCTGATGCAGCACCACAGCCAGCATGCCAGCGACGCAGCCTGCGGCGAACGCCACCACCGCGCCATGCAGCGCCTGCAAAACACCCTGAGCGGCGCCGCCATGGCCTACGAGAGCAACTTCCAGCGCCATTGATGCCCCGCGCGGGTGGCGGCTGGCCCGTCCGCCCGCACCCTTTGGACGCCGGCCCGCGTGAACCGGCTTCCCCCAAATCCCCTTTTCCCTTAAGCGCTCAGCGCCACCACCCGCAGCACTTCGTGCGCATAGGCTTCGAGCTTTTTCACCCCCATGCCGCTAATGCCCTGCAAGTCTTCCAGTGACTGCGGCGCGCGTTGGGCAATCGCCGCGAGCGTGGCGTCGTGAAATATCACATAGGCGGGCAAATTGTGTTCGCGTGCCACCTCGGCGCGCCAGGCCTTGAGTTCAGCGTAGCGCTGCAAGGCCAGGCCGTCGAGCGCGATGGGCGGTTTGACGCTGCTGCCCGCGCGCAGGGCTTTGCCTTTGGACAATTTCGGCGCCTTGGGCATGGACACCGATTCGCGCAGGCGCACCTGCAGCTCGCCTTTCAAAATAGCGCGCGACTGCTCGGTCAGCACCAGGGTGTTGAAGGCCTGCACATCCACCATCACCGCGCCCATGGCCAACATCTGGCGCAGCACGCCGCGCAGTTGCAACTCGCTCAAATGGGCGCCCACGCCAAAAGTGCTTAAGCGTTCGTGGCCGTGTTGGGCCACTTTGTCGGTCTTTTTGCCGCGCACGATGTCCATCAACTGGCCTGCGCCAAAGCTGATGCCGCTGAGCTTGTGGATACGGTAAATGGTGGACAAAAGCATTTGCGCGGCCTGCGTACCGTCCCACACGGCCGGCGAGTGCAGGCAGTTGTCGCAATTGCCGCAGGGCTGGCTGGCCTCGCCAAAATAGGCCAGCAAGCGGGTGCGCCGGCAGTCAATCGCCTCAGCCAGGCCCAGCAGCGCCTCAAGCTTGCCGCGCATGGCCTGTTTGAACTCTTCTTCGGCCGGGCCCTCGTCAATCATGCGGCGCTGGTTGACCACGTCGTTCAGGCCATAGCACATCCAGGCGTTGGCGCTCAGTCCGTCGCGCCCGGCGCGGCCGGTTTCCTGGTAGTAGCCCTCGATGTTTTTGGGCATGTCCAGGTGGGCCACAAAGCGCACGTCGGGCTTGTCAATGCCCATGCCAAAGGCAATGGTGGCCACCATCACCACGCCGTCTTCGCGCAAAAACCGGTCCTGGTGGGTTTGGCGCAGTTTGCTGTCCAGCCCTGCGTGGTAGGGCAGCGCGTCAATCCCGGCCTCGCACAGGGTCTGCGCTATGTCTTCCACCTTTTTCCGCGACTGGCAGTAGACGATGCCTGCGTCGTCGGCGTGTTCGCGCTCAATGAAGCGCAGCAGTTGCGCAGTGGCTTCGCGCTTTTCGACAATCGTGTAGCGGATGTTGGGGCGATCGAAGCTGCTAACAAAGGCGCGCGCCTCTTGCAGTTGCAGGCGCTCGAGGATGTCGGCACGCGTCAGGTCGTCGGCGGTGGCGGTCAGTGCCATGCGCGGCACCCCGGCAAAACGCTCGTGCAACACGGTCAGCGCCCGGTATTCGGGGCGGAAGTCGTGGCCCCATTGGCTTACGCAATGCGCCTCGTCAATGGCAAACAGGCTGAGCTGGCCGCGCTCGAACAGTGCGTCGAGCTGCGCCAAAAAGCGCGGCGTGGTGATGCGCTCGGGCGCGGCGTACAAAAGCGTGATATCGCCGCGCAGCAAGCGCTGCTCGACCTGGTAGGCCTCATCCATCGAGAGCGTGGAATTTAAAAACGCCGCGCTTACACCGGCTTCGTGCAGGGCGCCCACCTGGTCGTGCATCAGCGCGATCAGTGGAGAGATGACGATGGTCACGCCGTGGCCGGCACGCTGGCGGGCAATGGCCGGAATCTGGTAGCACAGCGATTTGCCGCCGCCCGTGGGCATGAGCACCAGGGCGTCGCCACCGCCGCCTACATGTTCAATGATGTCTTGCTGGGGGCCACGAAAGCGGTCGTAGCCGAATATTTCTTGCAGGATGTGGGAATAAGACACTGAATAAGACGCAGGCTACGGAAACAGGGTTTGCAAACAACGAGGGCGGCTCAGCGCGGCTGGGCCCCGGCGCACGGAGCGCCTTGCAGGGGAAACAGCGGCGCTCGGATAGCCCCTATTGTCTGGCCTAAAGCCCCGGCCTAAAGCTGCTCACCCGGCGCAGTGCCCGAAAGTGCCGGTTTTTGCCGGCTTAGCCGGGCCAGGGCGCCCGCCATCAGGCGTTTTTCAGGGTGCGGCGGTATTGCATAGCCTCGGCCACATGCGTCAGGGTGGTGGTGTCGCTGGCCGCCAGGTCGGCAATGGTGCGCGCGATCTTGAGCGTGCGGTGCGTGCCGCGCGCCGACCAGCCCAGCTGCGTGGCCGCGCTTTGCAAAAACTTGGCGGCAGTGGGTTCAAGGCGCACATGCACATCTATGTCGCCACCGCTGAGCGCCTGGTTGGTCTTGCCCTGGCGCTCGGTGGCGTAGGCGCGGGCGGCGCCGCAGCGCGCGCGGATGCTGCTGGTGGACTCGCCTGCGGGCGCGCCCAGCAGCTCTTGTGCGGGCAGGGCGGGCACTTCTACGTGCAGGTCAATGCGGTCCATCAGCGGGCCGCTGAGCTTGCCTTGGTAGCGGCTCACCTGGTCGGGCGTGCAGCGGCAGGCGCGGGTGGTGGCGCCAAGAAAGCCGCAGGGGCAGGGGTTCATGGCGGCAATGAGCTGAAAGCGCGCCGGAAACTCGGCCCGGCGCGCCGCGCGCGCAATGGTGATGGTGCCGGTTTCCAGCGGCTCGCGCAGCGCTTCCAGGGCGTTGCGCGGAAATTCGGGCAGCTCGTCGAGAAACAGCACGCCGTGGTGCGCCAGTGAGATTTCGCCTGGGCGCGGGGGCGAGCCGCCGCCCACCAAGGCTACGGCGCTGGCCGAATGGTGCGGACTGCCAGTGGGGCGCAGGCCCCAGCGCCGAATATCGAAGCGCCCGCTCAGGCTGCCAATGGCCGCGCTTTGTAGCGCCTCGTCGGTGGACATGGGCGGCAGCAATCCGGCAAAACGCTGGGCCAGCATGGATTTGCCCGAGCCCGGCGGACCCACTAAAAGCAGGCTGTGCCCGCCGGCGGCAGCAATTTCAAGCGCGCGCTTTGCGCCGACCTGGCCTTTGACGTCGGCCAGGTCGGCCAACGCGTCGCCTTCGCACACCGGCGCCGGGCAGACGCGCACCCAGCCCTCGTCGCCTGGGGGGCCGTCGGGCGCGGGCACGCTGCCTTCGGGGGCAAACTGGCGCACCACGTCGAGCAAATGGACGGCGCGGTAGACCTGGGCGCCGGGCACGAGTGCGGCTTCTTCGGCGCTGGCCGGGGGCAGCACCAGCCGGGTCGTGACGCGCGCCGTGTGCAAAGCCAGCGCCATGGCCAGCGCGCCACGCACCGGGCGCAAGGCGCCCGAGAGCGAGAGTTCGCCCGCAAACTCGTAGTCGGCCAGGCGGGTGCCGTCAATCTGCCCGCTGGCGGCCAAGATGCCCAGGGCAATCGGCAGGTCCAGCCGCCCCGAGTCTTTGGGCAGGTCAGCCGGGGCCAGATTGACGGTGATGCGCTTGTTGTGTGGGAACTCCAGGCCGCTGTTCTGGATGGCGCAGCGCACCCGCTCGCGCGCCTCTTTTACCTCCACATCGGCCAAGCCCACCAGCGTGAAGCTGGGCAGGCCATTGGCCATGTGCACTTCGACGGTGACTTGCAAGGCGTCAAGCCCCAGCAAGACGCGGCTTTGAACCAAAGACAGACCCATATTGCAACTCCCTGAAACGGTGCGTGAATAAAACTTCCAACATCCGTCGCCGCACTATTTTTGTGCGAGCTGTTTATTTGTACAGTAACGATAACGCAATTCTTAAGCTTTGAACAGGGGGTGCCGGGCTGGGGACGGCACAAATTTGCGCCGCACTTGGCACGGCTTCTGCTAAGTGATGCCATCTCCCACATCCGTGGAGAGGGCAGCGCAGTAATCCGGTGTGCCTGCAAACCACTCTTTTGAAGCTGAGGTGAACACATGAAGTTAGTTACGGCCATCATTAAACCGTTCAAGCTCGACGAGGTGCGCGAAGCCTTGTCCAGCATTGGCGTCCAAGGCATCACTGTGACCGAAGTCAAGGGCTTTGGTCGCCAAAAAGGCCACACCGAGTTGTACCGGGGTGCCGAATACGTGGTGGATTTCTTGCCCAAGGTCAAGATCGAAGCTGCCATTGATTCCGCGCTCTTGGACCGCGTGATTGAAGCCATCGAAGGCGCAGCCCGCACCGGCAAGATCGGTGACGGCAAGATTTTCGTGTACGACCTCGAACAGGTCGTGCGTATCCGTACGGGTGAAACCGGCACAGAAGCGCTGTAAAGCCCCGCACAGAAAGGAATCCATGATGAAAAAACTCCTCCTCTCCCTCGCGCTTGGTCTGGGTCTGCTGAGCGCAGGCTCGTTCGTGCTCGCCCAAACTGAAGCACCCGCTGCCACGGCCTCTGAAGCCAAGGCAGCCGCTCCCGCAGATGCGGCAGCACCCGCTGCTGCACCCGCTGCGGCTGAGGCAGCCGCACCGGCGGCGCCTGCCCTGGTGCCCAACAAGGGCGACACCGCCTGGCTGATGGTCTCCACCCTTTTGGTGATTTTGATGACGGTGCCGGGTCTTGCCCTGTTCTACGGCGGCCTGGTGCGCAGCAAGAACATGCTCTCAGTGCTCATGCAGGTCATGGTCACCTTCTCGATGATCGTGGTGCTGTGGTTTATTTACGGCTACAGCCTGGCGTTCACCGAGGGCGGCGCCTTCTTTGGTGGCTGGGACCGCTTGTTCATGAAGGGCGTCTGGGACAACGCGGCTGGCACTTTTGCCAACGCTGCGACCTTCAGCAAGGGCGTGGTCATTCCTGAGATCGTGTTTGCTGCCTTCCAGGCCACGTTTGCTGGTATCACCGGCGCCCTGATCGTCGGTGCTTTTGCCGAACGCATGAAGTTCTCTGCCGTGTTGGCTTTCATGGTGCTGTGGTTCACCTTCAGCTACGCCCCCATCGCTCACATGGTCTGGTTCTGGATGGGCCCTGACGCCTACACCGGCAAAGAAGTGGTGGACGCCATGAACGCCAAAGCAGGTTACCTGTGGCAGAGTGGCGCGCTGGACTTTGCCGGCGGCACCGTGGTGCACATCAACGCCGCTGTGGCGGGC
This sequence comes from Comamonas sp. lk, assembly GCA_945898115.1. Classification (GTDB taxonomy): domain Bacteria; phylum Pseudomonadota; class Gammaproteobacteria; order Burkholderiales; family Burkholderiaceae_C; genus Allorhodoferax. The sequence goes on along the minus strand of CAMDHS010000098.1, from coordinate 1,530 downwards.
CTGGTGGGCGCCTACATGGTGGGCAAGCGCATTGGTTACGGCAAAGAAGCCATGGCGCCTCACAGCCTGACTGTGACCATGGTCGGCGCGTCCTTCCTGTGGGTGGGCTGGTTTGGTTTCAACGCAGGCTCGGCCCTGGAAGCCAATGGCTTCGCTGCACTGGCCTTTATCAACACCTTTGGTGCGACTGCTGCTGCCGTGTTGGCCTGGTGCATTGGTGAAACGCTGATGCGTGGCAAGGCTTCGATGCTGGGTGCAGCCTCTGGTGCGGTGGCTGGTTTGGTGGCGATCACGCCGGCGGCTGGCAACGTCGGAATCGGCGGCGCCATGGTCATCGGTTTCCTGTCGGGCTTTGCTGGCTTGTGGGGCGTGAATGGTCTGAAAAAGCTCCTCGGCGCGGACGACACGCTTGACGTGTTTGGGGTGCACGGTGTCTGCGGCATCTTGGGTGCGCTGTTGACCGGCGTGTTCAACTCGCCCGCCCTGGGTGGACCTGGCTATGTGGCCGACTGGACGACGGCCACCATGGTGACCACTGCGGATTACTCGATTGCCGCCCAAGTCTGGGTTCAGGCCAAGGCCGTGTTGGTTACGGTGCTCTGGTCTGGCGTGGTGTCCATCGTGGCATTCAAGCTGGTGGACTTGACCATCGGCCTGCGTGTGAGCGAAGAAGACGAGCGCGAAGGCCTGGACATCACCTCGCACGGCGAAACCGCTTACAACCGTTAAACCGGTTCTGCCATCCAGAGGCCTGGCCCCTGGTGATGCAAACACCGCCCGGCAAGACTTGGGTTTTGCCGGGCGGTTTTGTTTGTGCGTCCGGTGCGCGCCGGGTGCGCGCGTCACAATGCGGGCCTTCCCTGTTCATTGACACGCACACGCGTGTCGCTTCACCATGATCCACCACCCCACCTGGCAAACCCTGCACCCCGCGCCCTATGAACTGGGTGAATCCCCGTTCTGGCACCCGCAAGAGCAGATGCTTTATTGGGTGGACATCCCGGGCAAAAAAGTCTTGCGCGCGCAGGCTGACGGCAGCGCGCTGCAGGTCTGGGACATGCCCACCGAGCCCGGTTGCATTGCACCGGCCCAAACAGGCGGCCTGGTGCTGGCGCTGCGCCACGGCGTCTTTCGCGCCCGCAGCTGGGGCGGCGCGCTCGAACCCGTGGCAGTGCTGCCTTATGACACCGCCACCGTGCGCGCCAACGACGGCAAATGCGATGCGCTTGGGCGCTTTTGGGTTGGCACGATTGACGAGCCCAAGGCCAGCCACGCCGCTGCGCTGTTCAGCATTGACGCGCGCGCACCCGGCGCGCCAGTGGTTCAGCAGCAAGCCGCAGACGCGCTCACTGGCAACGGCCTGGCCTGGGCGCCTGACAACGGCACCGTTTATTGGGCTGATACGCCAAACCACATCGTTCACGCCTGGGACTATGCGCTGGATGCCAATGCCCTGAGCGCCCACCGCACGCACCTGCAATTTGCGCCAAAGCCGGCGGGCTGGACCTTTCAGGACGCCAGCTACCAGGG
>CAMDHS010000097.1 GCA_945898115.1 Comamonas sp. lk | reverse complement strand
GTGCGCCACCAGCAGCAAAAACGTGATGGACGCCAGGCCCAGGCCCAGCAGCAGCACATTGAGCAGAGCCGCCAAAGGGCGGGCCCACAAGTAGCGCCAGGACAAAGACAGCGTCTTCACGGCGCCACCTTGTCGGCCGTGATGCGGCCCAGGACCAGGTGCTGAACGGCTGACGACAGACCCTGCAAGCATTGGCCCACCCGCGCGTCATGCGTAGCAATCACCAGCGTGGCGCCCAGGCTTTGGGCCGTGGTCCAGAGCAATTGCACGGCGTCTGCGGCGTTGTGGTCGTCCAGGCTGGCGGTGGGCTCGTCGGCCAGCAGCACGCGTGGGCGCATGAGCACGGCGCGCGCCAGCGCCACCCGCTGCGCCTGGCCGCCCGAGAGCTGGGACGGCAGGCGCTGGGCCAGATCGGCCACGCCTAAAGCGTCTAGCGCAGCTTGGATGCGCGCATCGTTTTGCGCCACACCGGCAGCCCAAAACGCCAGCGCCAAATTGTGGTGCACCGTGAGCGCGGCGCTTAAGTGCAGTTTTTGGGGCAAAAAGCCGATGGTCTGGGCGCGCCAGGCATCGGTTTTGAGGGCGCCCAAGGCACCGAGCGCCTGCCCTGCCACCTGCAGGCTTCCGCCACTGGGGGCCACCAGGCCTGCGGCCAGCGCCAGCCAGGTAGATTTGCCACTGCCCGAGGGGCCGCCCAGCAGCAGCACGCCGCCCTGGGGCACATCTACGTCAGGGAAATGCAGGCGGGCGCCGTTGCCATAAGCAAACTGCAAACCGCTTGAAACAATCATGCCAAGCCCTGCGTGCTGGCGCAATCGGCACACACGCCGCGCAGCGCCACATCCATGCTCAGGCCCTTGTAGCCCAGGGCCTGCAAGGCCTCGACCGCGCTTTGGGCGGCGCGCTCCAGGTCACTGGCTCTGGCTTGCAGGGCGCCGGCCAAGGGGCTGTCGCGGTGGCAGCTTTGGCATTCAAAGTGGGGCATGGTGCGCACGCTGGTGGGCATGGCCTGGTAGCGGCGCACGCGGCTTGCGTCCACCCGGCACAGCAAAAGGCCCACTTGCGTGAGGCGGTCAATCAGGCGGTACAGCGTGACGCGGTCTAGCGGCGCATCGGTGGCGCTGCTGATGGCGTTTTGCAACTGGGCGTGGGTATAGCTGGTGTCAGGCGTGGCCAGCAGACAGCCCAAGACCGCGCGCGCCGCGCTGGTGCGGCGCAAACCATGCGCCGCCAACAAGGCATCACTCGGATCGGCCACGGCGCGTGCCGCCTTGGCAAGGGCGCGCTTGTCGGCACTGGACGAGGAAGACAGCATGTCAAAAATATAGTTAATGCAACTGAGTTGCGTTATAGTCTACCGCAATTGAGTTGCATTATTACCCGGAAATATGACGCTGCCATGTCCCTAAAAATCATTCCCCTCATCAAAAGAGTTCTACCGCACCGCCACGCCACCAAGGGATTACTGGCCTGGTCTGCCGGGCAGCGGGTGCTGGCCGCGCTGCCGGTGCTGCTGCTGCTTTGGCTGGCAGTGGCCTGGGCTGCGCAGGAGGCGCTGGTGTGATTGCACTGAACAACTTCACGTTTAGCTACCAGCAGCATCCGGCTTTACACCACATCAGCGGGCGGTTCGCGCGCGGCTCGCTCACGGCGGTCATCGGCCCCAACGGGTCGGGCAAAAGCACTTTGCTCAAAAGCCTGGCCGGTCTGTTGCCGGGGCAGCACAAGCGGCATGCGGCCAGCCTGCAGTGGGCCGCGCCCCACCCGCGCATGGCCTACCTGCCGCAGATCAGCGACGTGGACCGCACCTTTCCCATCACGGTGCAAGACTGCGTGCTGCTGGGCTGCTGGGGCCGCGTGGGCGCTTTTTCGGGTGTGGATGCGGGCGCACTGGCGCAGGTGAGTGGTGCGCTGCACACGGTGGGGCTGCAGGGCCTCGAACACCGCACTTTGGGCACGCTGTCTAGCGGCCAGTTGCAGCGGGTGTTGTTTGCCCGCCTGTTGGTGCAGGACGCCGACCTGATCTTGCTCGACGAGCCGTTTAACGCGGTGGACTCCAAAACCACTGCCAGCCTGCTGGCCCTGATTGCGCTGTGGCACCAGCAGCGGCGCACGGTGATTGCTGTGTTGCACGACGATGCGCAGGTGCGCCAGCATTTTCCGCAGACCTTGCTGCTGGCGCGCGAAATGGTGGCCTGGGGGCCAACGCCCGAGGTGCTTACCGAGGCCAATTTGGCGCGTTCGCGCGCCATGGCCCAGGCCTGGGACGAGGACGCCGCCCTGTGCGAGCGCGCGGCATGATGGACGCTGACACCTCTGCCTACGGCCTGCTGCTCGCGCCCTTTGCCGAATTTGCTTTTATGCGCCGTGCGCTGGTGGCCACGGTGTCGCTGTCTTTGAGCGCGGCGCCCTTGGGCGTTTTTCTGACCCTGCGGCGCATGAGCCTGATGGGCGACGCGCTGAGCCACGCGGTTCTGCCCGGCGTGGCCATCGGCTTTATGGTGGCTGGCCTGTCGCTCACGGCCATGGCACTGGGCGGCATGCTGGCAGGCCTGGTGGTGGCTGCCCTTGCAGGGTGGGTGAGCCGGTTCACCAGCCTGAAAGAAGACGCTAGCCTGGCCGCCATCTACCTGCTTGCGCTGGCCCTGGGCGTGACCCTGGTGTCTGGCCAGGGCAGCCAGATTGACCTGCTGCACATCTTGTTTGGCAGCGCGCTGGGGGTAGACGCAGCCGGCCTGCTGCTGGTGGCGGGGGTAAGCAGCGTGAGCTTGCTGGCCCTGGCACTGATGTACCGGGGCCTGGTGCTTGAAACCTTTGACCCGACTTTTTTGCAAACGCGCGGACCGGGCCAGCGCACCTGGGCTGGGGGCGGGGGCGGGGGCGGGGGCTGGGGCTGGGGCTGGGGCTGGGGAAGAGGCTGGGTGTGGCAGCAAGGGTTTTTGGTCTTGGTGGTGGTCAATCTGGTGGCCGGCTTTCAGAGCCTGGGCACCTTGATGGCGGTGGGCTTGATGATGTTGCCCGCCGTGTCCAGCCGCTTGTGGCACACCACGCTGGCTGCGCAGCTGCTCAACGCCTGTGCGCAGGCGGTGCTGTCTTGCGCGGCAGGACTGCTGCTGTCTTACCACTTTGACACGCCCTCGGGCCCGACGATTATTGGCTGCGCGGGTGCGTTGTATGCGGCGTCTTTGCTGCTGGCCCCCGACGGCCGGCGAGGCCGGCGCCGACCCCTGCGCCACCGCATTGCGTAAAGGCCATCGCCCAGCGCCCATTGCCCAGTACCCGTTTGTCATTGCCCACCGTTCCGAACGACCGGGCCCTGAACGCACCCTTTTTTCATCCAACCACAAAGGCATTTTTATGAACAACAACCGCCGTCAACTTCTGGCCAGTGCTTGCGCGCTGGCTTTGCTCAGCCCGCTGGGCGCCCGCGCCGCAGACAAGGTGAATGTCACCGCCAGCTTTAGCATTTTGGGCGACCTGGTGCGGGTGGTGGGCGGCCCGCGCGTGGCGCTCACCACCTTGGTGGGGCCCGACCAAGACGCGCACGGTTTTGAGCCGCAGGCAGCGCACGCCAAAGCGCTGCTGCAGTCGCAGCTATTGGTGACCAACGGCCTGGACTTTGAACACTGGATCCACAAGCTTGCCAAAGCAGCGGGCTTTAAAGGAAAAACGCTGGTCGCATCCAAGGGCATCAAGCCCTTGCAAGTGGGCCGGCAAACCGACCCCCACGCCTGGCAAAACCCGCAAAACGTCATGGTGTATGTCCAGAACATCGCCGACAGCCTGGGCCAGCTAGACCCGGCCGGCGCCGAGACCTACCAGGCCAATGCCAAAGCCTATATCCAAGAGCTTGTCGCCCTGGACCTGTGGGCCCAGGAGCAGCTCGCACCCATCCCGGCGACCAAGCGCAAGGTTATTTGCTCGCACGACGCTTTTGGCTACTTGGGCGCCTATTACAAAATCACGTTTCTTGCGCCCCAGGGCGTGAGCACCGAAGCCGAGCCCAGCGCGCGGCAAGTGGCGCTGCTGATACGGCAAATCAAGCGCGAAAAAATCAAGGCAGTGTTTGTGGAAAACATGGCCGACCCCAAGCTGCTGGCCCAACTGAGCCAGGACGCCGGCGTCAGCATAGGCGCCGATCTGTACTCTGACGCGCTGTCGGGGCCCGACAAGCCGGGCGCCACTTACTTGCAGATGATGCGCCACAACGTGACGCAGCTGGCTGCGGGCATGCGCCTGAACTAGGGGCTGTGCCCTGCCCCCTCAGAGGCTCAGGGTTCTTGGGTGGCTAGCCTTTTGCCAGTCGCGCAAAGGTCTTGCGGAACTTGGCCACCTTGGGTGCGGCCACCGCCACGCAGTAGCCCTGCGTGGGGTTCTTGGCAAAGAAGTTCTGGTGGTAGTCCTCGGCGCGGGCGTAGTGGGTCAGCATTTGCACCTCGGTGACGACCGGGTTGGCGTAGGTGCCGCTGGCGTTGACCTCGGCCACCAGGTCTTTGGCAATTTGCAGTTGCTCTGGCGTAGTGCAGTAAATGCCGCTGCGGTACTGCGTGCCCACGTCGTGGCCCTGGCGGTTCAGGGTGGTGGGGTCGTGGATCACAAAGAAGATCTCCAGCACCTCGCGCACGCTGATGACCGAGGTGTCAAATTCGAGTTTGACCACCTCGTTGTGGCCGCTGGTTCCGGTGCAGACGTCGTCGTAGGTGGGATTGGGCAAATGGCCGTTGCAGTAGCCGGACTCTACGGCCAGCAGGCCGCGCACCTGCAGGTAAACCGACTCGCTGCACCAGAAGCAGCCAGCACCCAGGGCCAAGGTTTGGGTCGAATGTTGCATGCGTGGGGTCTTTCGAAAGGGGCTGAACAAAAAGTGACGGAGCATAAGTGGCTTGTGTTTTTCTCGCTCGAAGCGGGGTTCTGCGGCGCGGGCTTTCGCTTTCATCGGACTGCGCCCTGATTGACGCTGCACGCGGCGCCCGGCTACACTACTAACCAGCCAGTCAGTAACCATGATCCTCCCCACCCGCCTTTTAAACCTCGCATGCCCTTCCGCGCCCAAGCGCGAGCGGCGCCCGACCGCCCGGCCACGCGAGCTGCTAGACGCCGCGCTGGCGCTATTTGTGGAACAAGGCTTTGCCGCCACCAAGGTCGAAGACGTGGCCAAGCGCGCCGGAGTGTCCAAGGGCACCTTGTTTTTGTACTTTGCCACCAAGGAAGAACTGTTCAAGGCCGTGGTGCGCGAGAACATCGTGGGCCAGTTCTCAGAGTTCAACGTGGCGTTGGACAGCTTTACCGGCAACACCGAGACGCTGTTGCGTACCTTTATGACCGCCTGGTGGCACCGCGTGGGCTCCACCAACAGCGCTGGCATTTGCAGGCTAATGATGAGCGAGGGACGGCAGTTTCCTGAACTCGCCGAGTTTTATCGCACCGAGGTGATTGAGCCGGCCTGCCAGATCATTGGCCGCGTTCTGGCGCGCGGCGTGCAGCGCGGCGAACTGCAGGCGCTGCATGCCGAGCACAGCGTCTACACCCTGCTCGCACCGATTTTGTTTTTGATGCTCTGGAACAGCGCCCCCAGCCTCTCAGGCGCCCTGCCCCTGGACGGACAAGCCTTTTTAGATTCTCAAATCGACGTTTTGCTGCACGGCATTGGCGTGCGCCCATCCACTCCCACTCACGCTCCCGCTCCGGCGCCCTAACTACTCACCAATAATGAAACTCCGACTCAAATGGATTGTGATTGCCGCCGCCGTGGTGGCGCTGGGTGCGGGGGGCTTTCACACCTGGCAAACCCGCAAACAACAAAAGCTGCTGATTGATGCGCAGCAGGCCTCGCAAAAAGACCGCCCATCGGTGCAGCTCGCAACCACCGATGTGGTAACGGTGCAAACCCTGCTGCTCTCGCAAGGCCTGCCGATTTCGGGCCAGACCAAGGCGGTGAACGCGGCCTTTGTCAAGGCGCGCGCGGCTGGTGAACTGAAAGACCTGCAAGTGCGCGAAGGCGACTTTGTGCAGGCCGGGCAAGTATTAGCCCGCGTTGACAGCACCGAATACGCCGCCCGCCTGCGCCAGGCGCAGCAGCAAGCCCAGGCGGCCAAAGCCCAGGTGGACATTGCCCAGCGCAGCTTTGACAACAACCGCGCGCTGGTAGACCAAGGCTTTATCTCCAAAACCGCTCTGGACGCATCGGCCTCCAACCTGGCTGCGGCCCAGGCCAGTTTTTTTGCAGCCCAGTCGGGCGCTGAAGTGCTGCAAAAAGCCGTGGAAGACACGGTGCTGCGCGCCCCCATTGCCGGCCAAGTGGCCCAGCGATTGACGCAAAACGGCGAACGTGTGGCCATAGACAGCCGCGTTGTTGAAATTGTGGACGTACGCCGCCTGGAGCTTGAAGCCACCGTGGCCGTGGCCGAAGCCATGCAGGTGCGCGTAGGCCAAAGCGCACAACTCAGTTTTGAAGGCGCAGCCCAGCCGGTAGCTGCGCGGGTGGTGCGCATCAACCCCAGCACCACGCCGGGCAGCCGCGCCGTGATGGTCTACCTGGCCATTACTGGCAACGAGGCGCTGCGCCAAGGCCTTTATGCCCAAGGCCTGCTGGCCACGGGCAGCATCAGCGCGCTGGCCCTGCCTTTGAGCGCGGTGCGCACCGACAAACCGGCGCCCTATGTGCAAATGCTTGAAGGCGACCGCGTGCGCCATGTGCCCGTGGTCATGGGCGCGCGCGGCGAGCTCAATCAGCAAACCATGGTGGAAGTCACCGGTCTGGCCGCTGGTGCGCAGATCTTGATTGGCGGCGTGGGGCCGATGCTTGCCGACACCGTGGTCAGTCTGGCTGTGGGCGCAAAGTAAGTTATGTGGTTTACCCGCGTCAGCCTGAATAACCCGGTTTTTGCCACCATGATGATGCTGGCACTGCTGGTGCTGGGCATGTTTTCCCTGCAGCGCCTGCAGGTGGACCAGTTTCCGAACATTGACTTTCCGGTGGTGGTGGTGATTGCCGACTACCCCGGCGCATCGCCCGAGATTGTGGAGACCGAAGTCTCCAAAAAGATCGAAGAAAGCGTCAACTCCATTGCCGGTATCAACGCCCTGACCTCGCGCAGCTACGAAGGCCAGTCGGTGGTGGTGATCGAGTTTGGCCTGCACATTGACGGCCGCAAGGCTGCTGACGACGTGCGCGAAAAAGTGGCCGCCGTCAAACCCCTGCTGCGCGCCGAAGTGAAAGAACCGCGCGTGCTGCGCTTTGACCCATCGGCCAAAGCCATTTGGTCGGTAGCAGTGTTACCCGATACCACCTCGGGCGCGCCCCAATTGAGTCCGGTGGAACTCACCAACTGGGCCGACCAGGTGTTCAAAAAGCGGTTGGAAAACGTGCGTGGCGTGGGCTCGGCCACCGTGGTGGGCGGGACCAAGCGCGAGATCAACATCTACCTCGACCCGCAGGCGCTGGAAGCCTTTGGCATTACCCCGGACCAGGTGGTGGCCGCAGTGCGCAACGAAAACCAGGACTTGCCCGTGGGCAGCATCCGCTCGCTGCAGCAAGAGCGCACCATCCAGATCGCCGCGCGCATGAAGCGCCCGGAGGACTTTGGCCAGATCATCGTGGCGCGTAAAAACGGCGCACCAGTGCGGGTCAAGCAGTTGGCGCAAGTGCGCGACGGCGCGCAAGAGATTGACAGCCTGGCGCTTTACAACGGCGAGCGTACGCTCATGCTCACGGTGCAAAAAGCACAAGACGAAAACACTATTGCCGTGGTCGATGGGCTGCAAAAAACCCTCACCGAGCTGCAAAAGCAGTTGCCCCCCGGCATCAAACTGGCACAGATCACCGACGGCTCGCGCTCCATACGGGTGTCGGTCAACAACGTGACGCGCACGCTGGTCGAGGGCTCGGTGCTGACGGTGCTGATTGTTTTCTTGTTCTTGAACTCCTGGCGCTCGACCGTGATTACGGGCCTGACGCTGCCCATTGCCATCATCGGCACCTTTTTGTTCATGAACATGTTGGGTTTTACCCTGAACATGATCACCATGATGGCGCTGAGCCTGTGCGTGGGCCTGCTGATTGACGACGCCATCGTGGTGCGCGAAAACATCGTGCGCCATGTACAAATGGGCAAAACGCCGTTCCAGGCCTCGCTGGACGGCACGCAAGAGATTGGCCTGGCGGTGCTGGCCACCACCCTGTCCATCGTGGCGGTGTTTTTGCCCATTGGTTTTATGGGCGGCATCATCGGCAAGTTTTTCCACGAATTTGGCCTGACCATTGTGGTGGCGGTGCTGATTTCCATGTTTGTCAGCTTTACGCTGGACCCCATGTTGTCGAGCATCTGGCACGACCCGGCGGTGGAACACCACAGCCAGCGCGGCCCGCCTGTCACCTTGTACGACCGCACCCTGGGCCGCATTACCGGCTGGTTTGAGCGGGCCACCGAGTCGCTGGCCCACGGCTACCAGGGCATATTGGCCTGGGCGCTGGTGCACAAGATCAAGACGGTGCTGTTGGCAGTGGCCGTGTTTGCGCTGAGCGTGGCCATGGTGCCGCTCTTGGGCACCGAGTTTGTGCCCAAGTCGGACTTCTCGGAAACCACGCTCAACTTCAACACCCCCACCGGCACCTCGCTGGAAGTAACCGAGGCCAAAGCGCGCCAAGTAGAAGCCATCGTGCGCGCTTATCCAGAAGTGCGCTACACCCTGACTACCATCAACACCGGCAACGCACAGGGGAAAATCTACGCCAGCATCTACATCCGCCTGGTGGACCGCAAAGACCGCAAGCTCAGCATTGACCAGATGACCATCAAGCTGCGCGCGCGCTTGCAGCAGATTCCGGGCATTACCGTCACCCACATCGGCTTGTTTGATTCGGTGGGCGGATCCAAGCAAATCTTGTTTTCCCTGCAGGGCGCCGACACGCCCACGCTGGAGCGCATCACCCAGACCGCACTGGAAAAACTGCGTAAGGTGCCCGGCCTGGTCGATCTGGATTCGACCTTCAAGCCCAACAAGCCCACACTCAACGTGGAAGTGCGCCGCGAAGTGGCGTCCGACCTGGGCCTGAGCGTGGCGCAAATCGGCAGCAGCCTGCGCACCCTGGTGGCTGGCCAAACCGTGGGCAACTGGCGCGCCGCCGACGACCAGACCTATGACGTGAACGTGCGCCTGAACCCCGAGGCCCGTAACACGCCGCAAGACCTGCAGCGTCTGCCCTTTGCCCTGAGCAACGCTGCCGACGGCAGCACCCGCATCGTGCGCCTGAACCAGGTGGCCCAAGTGGTGGAAACCACGGGTTCGAACCAGATCAACCGGCGCGACCTGATGCGCGAAGTCGCCATCAGCGCCAACGTCTCGGGCCGATCGGCCGGCGAAGTGTCGGCCGACGTCAAGAAAGTAATGGACCAGATCGCCATGCCGCAGGGCTATAGCTACAAGTTCAGCGGTTCCACCAAGGACATGGCCGAGGCCTTTAGCTACGCCATCTCGGCGCTGGTTTTGGCCATTGTGTTCATTTACATGATTTTGGCGAGCCAGTTCAAGAGCTTTTTGCAGCCTCTGGCACTGATGACGGCGCTGCCGCTCACGCTCATTGGCGTGGTGTTGGCGCTGCTGATGTTCAATTCCACGCTGTCGATGTTCTCGGTGATTGGCGTGATCATGCTGATGGGACTGGTCACCAAAAACGCGATTTTGCTGGTGGACTTTGCCATTCGCGCCCGCGCGCCCCACTTTGGCGCCGACGGCAGCATGGTGCCCGGCTTGGACCGCCACGCCGCCCTGTTGCTGGCGGCCAAGGTGCGGCTGCGCCCTATTTTGATGACCACGCTGGCCATGGTATTTGGCATGGTGCCGCTGGCTTTTGCCCTGACCGAGGGCTCGGAGATGCGCGCGCCCATGGGCCAGGCGGTGATTGGCGGGGTGATTACTTCCTCGCTACTAACACTGGTGGTGGTGCCGGTGGTGTATTGCTATATGGATGATCTGGCGCAATGGTGCCGCAGAGGTTTGGGTTTGGGCGACGCTGCTGCCGCCCACGCCACTGCGCCCCAGTAAAATTGACCAATTTATTTCATTTACCAAAACAAGCCGCCGTAT